>JAJYMD010000309.1 GCA_021787255.1 Actinomycetes bacterium
ACGACGTCGACGTCGTCGCCACGCGAGGCCGCCTCGTCGGCGACGGCCGGCTGCTCGGCCTGGGGAAACCGGTCGTCGGCTACGAGGACGACGAGCTCTTCACGGTCACGGCCGCCACGCCCGCAAGCCCGGCACTCGAGCAGCTGCGCGCACCGGCGGTGGCCGAAGCGGCCGCGCTGCTCGCCGCCGGACCCGGCAGCCGCCTGGTGGTGCCCAAGCGCACCGGCAGCTACGTGACCGTCGCTGCCGCCACCGGGCCCCCACCGCGAGCCCCGACGACGAGCCGCCCGACGACGAGCCGCCCGACGACGAGCCGCCCGACGACGAGCCGCCCGACGACGAGCCGCACCGCACGGTGACCGGATGGCCCGCATCAAGGTGATCGGCGTCGGCATGGGCGAGCCAGAGCACCTCACCGGGCAGGCAGTGGCGGCCCTGAACACCGTCGACGTCTTCTTCGTCCTCGAGAAGGGCTCGGCAGCAGACGAGCTCGCCCGGATCCGCGAGGAGCTGTGCCGGCGAGTCGTCACCTCTCGTCGCTACCGGTTCGTCGAGGTCGACGACCCTCGCCGGGATCGGGAGGCCGAGGACTACGTCGGAGCGGTCGACGATTGGACCGCCGCGCGGGCGGCTGCACTGAGCGAGGCGGTCGGCAGCGAGCTCGGCGCCAGCGACTGCGGGGGGTTGCTCGCGTGGGGCGACCCGGCCTTCTACGACAGCACCCTGCGCGTCCTGGACGCGCTGCCCTTCCCGGTCGAGGTGGAGGTCGTCCCGGGCCTGAGCAGCATCCAGATGCTGGCAGCCGCCCACCGGATCTCCCTCACGCGGGTCGGCCGGCCCCTCCAGGTGACCACCGGAAGGCGCCTGGCAGCCAGTGGCTTCCCTCCGGGGTGCGACGACGTCGTCGTCCTGCTCGACGGGGACTGCTCCTTCCGTCACGTGGACCCGACCGGTGTGACCATCTACTGGGGCGCCCACCTAGGCAGCGCGCACCAGGTGCTCGTCTGCGGTGAGCTGGCCGCGGTCGCCGAGCAGATCGTGGCGGCGCGATCCGAGGCCAGGACCCGGCGCGGGTGGGTGATGGACACCTATCTGCTGCGCCGCGCAAGCGAGCAGCCGAGGTCGGAGAAGGGTGGATCTCAGCCTCCGAGCTCCTCGACCTTGGCCGTCCCCTGACGGGAGCGGAGGGCGGTCAGGAGCATCTGCGCGGCGAGGCACGCGCCGACCCCTTCGCCGGCGCGCAGCCGGAGCTGCAGCAACGGTTCGAGGCCGAGCTCGACCAACACCCGGCCGTGGCCCACCTCCCGGCTGCGCTGGCCGGCGATCAGCGCGCTCTGGACCGCTGGCTCGAGGCGGACCGCCACGAGCGCAGCCACGGAGGTGACCAAGCCGTCGAGAACGACCGGCGTCCGCGCTCCGGCGGCGGCCACCGTCAGCCCGGCGAGGAACGCGAGCTCGGGACCGCCGACCGCGGCGAGCGCCACCTCCGGACGGCTGAGCCGTGCCCCGTACAGGGTCCGCGACCGTTCGAGCGCCGCGGCGACGACGTCCCGCTTGCGCCGGACCATGCCGGAATCTGCCGCCGCGCCGAGACCGACGGCTTCCTCCACGTCCATCCCGAGCAACGCGCAGGCCAGTGCGGCCGAGACGGTCGTGTTGCCGATGCCGACCTCGCCGAGGCAGATGAGCCCGTCCGCCGCCAACCTCCGACCGACCTGCGCTCCGGCCCGCATGAGCGCGTCGACGTCCTCGGGATCGAGCGCGTCCGCGGTGACCATGTCTCCGGCACGGCGGGTGGCGACTGCGTGCAGCGCGTCGACGGCCAGGCCGGCCTCCCGTGCGGTGACGGCGCCGAGCGACACCCCGGCTCGAGTAGCCGCCAGGACCTCGTCGGTGACCGAAGGGGAGAACGCGGACACCCCGTACCTGGTCACCGGGTGGTCCCCGGCCACGACGACGAGCGTGCCCGACCTGGGCGGTTCTGGGCACAACGCGAGCACGCGGTTCACCGCGACGTCGAGCACCCCGAGCGAGCCGGGGACGGCGAGGCGATTGTCGCCCTCGTCGCGCCCGGCGACGATCGACGCAGGATCCGGGCCGGCGAGGTGCGACACCGGCGCCGCGGGTCCGTCGGCGGACGGCCATCGTTCCTCCACGACGACGTCCTCGAGCGGCACTCGCCTCGACCAGCCCTGCCGCTCCAACCCGGGGCTCGGGGGTCGCTCGTCCGGCCACCCGATGCAGAGCCAACCCAGCGTCTCGACCCCCTCAGGCAGGCCCAGCAGCGCTGCGAGCTCGCCGGGGTCGAAGAGCGTCACCCAGCCGAGGCCGAGCCCGACCGCACGCGCCGCCAGCCACATGTTCTCAACTGCGCAGGCGCAGCTCCACATGTCGGCGTCGGCGAAGCTCGCCCGGCCGAGAACGCCTGCGGCCGGCACCCGCCGGTCGCAGGCGACGACCACTCCGACGGGGGCCTCCCTGATGCCTTCGAGCTGCAGGTCGAGCAGTCGCGACCTCCGCTCCTCGGTGAGCATCTCTGCCTGGCGAAGCCGCTCACGGTCGGCCATGAGCGCGGCGCTGTCACGCGTCGCCTGCTCCCGGACGACCACGAACCGCCACGGTTGGGAGTGCCCGACGGAAGGTGCCTGATGACCCGCCGCGAGCACTTGGCGCACCAGTTCTTCCGGCACCTCGTCGGGCCGGAAACGCCGCACGTCCCGTCGGGCGGCGAGGACCGCGTGCAGCGCGCTCACCGTCGCGTCGTCGAACGACCACCCCGCGGGGTCCGCAGCCCGTTGGGCCGCCGACGTCGGGTCGCCGACGAGGGGCACGGGGCGAGGCCACGGAGAGGCGCCTGGAGCCACCACGCCAGCTCCTGGGGGACCGGGTGCCTGCGCGCGAGCCTCCGCTCCCCCCCTCCGCTTTGGCCGTCCCATCCGATCCGCGTTCGTCTCTCTGCTCCTCACGTCTCTCCGTGCTGCTCTCGCATCTCTCCGTGCTCTCGCCTCCAGCTCGCCGGCAACCCCCCGTTCGAAGGCCGCCATCGGCTCTCTGAGCTCGTCTCTCTTCGAGCTCGTCGTCTCCGGACGACCTGGCCAGCCGGACGACCCGACCCAGCCGGGCAGCCGGACAGCCGACCCAGCGGCCAGTGGCCCGACAGCCACCAGCATTGCGCGGCGCCATCGCGCGGCGCACGAGCACGGCCGCGGCGTCCAGATCTCCGAGAACGGGTCCTCGCCTGCCGGCGACCACGCCGCCCACGTCACTCGATATCTGGTGGCCAGGGTGCCGAGACCTCCTCGCCTGGTGCCGGGTGCGGCGCTCGAGGCCCGGGGCTGGCCGGTGCGCCCGGCTCGAGGACGCCGCTCCCGGGGAACGGAGCTCGCCCGTCGGGGGCCGGCACCGGTCCGTCGGCGGTCGGAGCTGGCCGCCTGCGTGCCCCGCGCGCCGGTTCCCCGGGCAGAGGGGCGTGGCGGAACGCGAGGTAATAGGTGACCACGTTCGCGGCCATGAAGACGACAGCCCCTATCACCGGGACGTCGACGAACACGCCCATGAGCACGCCGCCCACCGCCGGGCTCACGCTCGAGGTGACCACGGAAGGCAGCGTGCCCAGGGCCGCCACCGTGCCGCGCCGGCGATCGTCGACGGCGCCCATCGCGTAGGACTGGCGGGCGGGCAGGCCGAGGCTGTTGCAGATGGTTCGCAGGTTCAGCAGGAGGGCTGCCAGCAGGAAATCGGGCATGAAGGCCATGACGAGGAGCATGAGCACCGACGCACCTCGGGTGACGACGACGGTGCGCACGGCACCGAGACGACGGGTGAGGCGATGCGCACCGAGGTAGGGCAGGGCGCTCACCAGGTTGACCACGGTATAGAGCACGCCCACCTCGGCGGGCCCGGCGCCGAAGCGGACGTGGAACCAGTAGGTGAGCAGAGGGCCGAGGAACCCGAAGCCGAAGCCGTTCAAGGCGTTCGTGAGGCCGAAACGGCCGATGAGCTGACGGGTGGTGAGCCCCGCCGGGTTGGACGGGGCACCGGCCGTCCCCGGGGCGCCCGAGGCGCGCCTCGACTGGCGCGCCCGGCGCTCGCGCAGGGGGACCGAGACCGCCGCCACCAAGAGCGAGGCACCCGCGCCGATCAGGAACACCACCTTGTACGCGCCGATCCAGCTCATCCCGGCATCGTGCATGGCCGTCGGCACGGCTGCGACCAGCGAGCCGGCGGCTGCCGCCACCACGCCGATGAAGCCGAGGCGACCAAAGGACCGGGTCCGCTGCTCGGCAGGCACCGACGCGGCGAGCAAGGGCTGCTCGGCGGGGAAGAAGGGGCCGAAGGCGCCACCGCTGCCAGCACCGCCGCCTCGTCCGATGCCGCCGAGGCCGCTGGCGACCACGACCACCACGAGGTCGCTGCTCGCCGCGAGCGCGAGGGCGCCCAGGGCGCCCAGGAGCGCCACCCCCACGAGCACCGGCCGTCGTCCGATCCGGTCGCTCACGACACCGACGACCGCCACGAGCGCTGCTCCCACGAGGCTTCCGACGGTGAGGATGACGCCCACCTGCGCGGAGGAGTCGTGCTGCTGCGCGAGGTACAGCGGGAAGACGACGGTCAAGAACGCGGTCGCGAAGCTGCGCACGGCCCGCCCGACATACAGCCACGGGAGGTTGGACGGGACGTACTGCGGCTCGTCGGAGGAGTCGGCGGAGTCGGCGGGTGAGGCGAAGGCGGAGATGACGCGATAGTCTAACTACCTGTGAGCGGCTGCCCCCCTGTGCCGCCCCCCTCCGCGGCGGTCCGGGCAGGGCGCGCGCTCGCCCGACTGTCGCGGATCCTGGAGCAGTCGTCGTCGCAGGCTGGGCTCTCCTTGGCCCAGTACCGGGTGTTGGTGTTGGTCGCCGAGCACCCTCAGCGGGCTTCCGCGCTCGCCGCGCGCGTCGACGTGCGACGGGCCACGTTGAGCGCAGTGGTCGGCGGGCTCGAGCGGGCCGGCTTGCTGGTGCGCCACGCGGTGGCCGGCGACGCCCGGGGAGTCCAGCTCGAGCTCACCGCCCGAGGACGCGCCGCGCTGGCCAGCGTCGACCGGCACCTCGGAGACCAACTGGCGGAGATGGCGGCGGCAGGCTCGGTCGGAGAGGTGGAGATGCTGGCCGGGTTGCTCGAAGGCCTTGTCCACGGGTTCGAGATCCGGCGCAGCGTGGACACGCCCCCCGGTGAGATGGCGCTGCGGTCGTGACGGGCGGAGAACGATCCGGGCGGCTCGAACGGCCGTGACCCTCCATCAGGACGCCGGCGGCGGTGCCGGCGGCGAGGCGGCGACGGCGTCGAGCAGGCGCGCCCACGACGCCTGCTCACGGCGGGGATCGACGAGGGACCGGAGCCGCAGGCTCCGATCCCTCAGGCCGTCGAGCCAGGCGGGCTCCTGCTCGGCTCGTGCCAGCAGCGCGGCCAGCTCTTCGGTGTCGCCAGGTGCGAAGTACCCCGGATGGTCCTCTCCGAGGATCCCGACGGACCCTGCGATGCGCGAGGAAACGATCGGAACGCCCATGGAGATCGCCTCCGAGACCACGTTCGCCCCCCCTTCCGACCACGAGCTCAGCACCAGCAGCCGGGCCCGGCCCATCAGGCGAAGGGTCTCGGCCGGAGGTCGGCCGCCGAGCCAGCGGTACCGGCGGTTCGAGGCGGTCTCGGCACGAGCTCTCGCCTCGAGGCCGTCGTCCAGCGCGTGGCCGACGTGGGTCACCACGACCCGAGAGGCGGCAGGCAGCAGGCGGACCGCTTCGGCCGCCCGCAGCGGGTCCTTCACCTGGCGCAGGTTCGCCACGACGCACACCTCGAAGCAGCTCTGGAGGGGCGCGGGGACGGACGGCGGCGGGACGGCCGACTGGTGGATCACCCAGGTACGTCGGCGCAACTGCTCGGGCAGCTGGTCGCGACCGAGGCGCTGGAGGACCACGAGGGCCGTGGCGCGCTCGAGCGTGCGTGACGCGAGCGGGTCACGGTGGATGTCCAGGTACAAGTCGGTGCCCGTCAGGGCGAGGACGACCGGGCGCTCCGGGTGCTCGTCCGCGAAGCGCTGGACCGACTCGGCGCTGTGGCGAGCGTGCAGCGCGACGAGCAGGTCGGGGCTTCCACCCTCGTAGGCGCCCTGGACCCGCACGCGCTGTCCGCTGTCCCGCAAGAGCCGGGCCCAGCGCTCGGCGGTGGTGGCATTGCCCGTCCGGCCAGCAGGACTGGTCGGTGAGACGAGGCAGATCCTCACGGTCCAGGCACCCCCTCACAGCCCAGGCAGCGCCGGCGAGCTCACGGCTCCGACGCGCAGGTGCGGAAGCCTGCGAAGACGTCCCGGCGGTCGGGAGTGAAGTAGTTCCGCAGCGTCGCGCGGACGAGACGAGCACGCGTGGCCCACGCCCCTCCTCGCAGCACCATCCGGCTGCCGAACCAGGGCCAGGAGTTGTCCCGGTAGGCGTCCTGCTCGAAGTGCGGGTACGGACCGAACGTGGAAGCCGTCCACTCCCAGAGGTTCCCGATCATCTGACGGCAGCCGAAGGCGCTGTCGGCGGCGGGGAACGCCGCGACGTCCACCGTCCCGCCCTGGCGCCAGTCCAGGTTCGCGAGCGCTGGCGTGATCGGCTCGTCCCCCCAGGGGAAGCGCCGGCGCACCGGAGCGAGGCCGGCCTCGCCGGGCTCGCCGATCGCGGCCGCTTCCCACTCGGCCTCGGTCGGCAGGCGCCGCCCGGCCCAGCGGCAGTACGCCTGGGCCTCGTGGAAGCACACGTGGCACACCGGACGGTGTGGCTCGAGAGGGACCCATGCATCGAAGTGGCGTCGCTCCCACGCGCCCACGCCCTCCACCGGGGTCCGGCCGGCTCGGCGCCAGTACACGGGGTGCTCGGCCCCCGTGCCCTCCCTCCACTTCCAACCCTCGTCGCTCCACAGGCTCTGCGTGCGGTAGCCGCCGTCGTCGACGAAGGCCGCGTACTCGGCCTGCGTGACCGGGGCCCGGGCGATCCGGAACGGAGAGAGCTCGACCGGGTGGACCCACTTCTCGTTGTCGAAGACGAAGGGCTCGTCGCGATCGGCGCCGAGGAGGAACCGTCCGCCAGGCACGAGCGCGTCGCCCTCGAGCGGACCGGCCGTCGCCGCGTCCTCGGGTCGCTCGAGCACGCCCTCGCCTGCGGCCTGGCTCCCGAGCCGCACCGGCGGGTACCCGAGGGTCTGGCGCGTGTAGGTGAGCGCCTCGGTGTGCATGTCGTGGTGGTGGACCGCGTAGCGGGCGATGTAGCGCAGTTGCTCGGAGGCCCCGGGCTCGACGACGCGGGCTGCCACCCTGGCTGCCACCTCAGCCATATAGGCGCGGGTCTCGGCCAGCGAGGGCAAGATCAGGTGCCATCGGGTCGCGTGCGGAACGGCGGCCGAGTCCCAGATCGCGTCGCCCTGCCCGACGAGCGGCGGCTCCCCGAGGGCTTGGCGGAGCACGAAGCGCTCCTGGAACCATGCCACGTGGCCGATCTCCCACAACAGCGGGTTCACGACATCGAGCTCGGGGACACGGAGCTGCTCTTCGCTGAGATCCCTCACCAGCTCCTCGAGACAGCGAGCAGCGTCGTTCACCCATGTCGCGAGCTCCTGCGGCGACACGTCAGCGCTCCCCGGACGCCTCGGCCGGCTGGTCTCTTCGGTCATGTGGCTCCTCGTCGAGCTCCCCACACCCGCAGGGCTCCCCACACCCGCAGGGCTCCCCACACCCGCAGGGCTGCCCACGCCCGCCGGGCTGCCCACGCCCGCCGGGTTGCCCACGCCCGCCGGTGCCCACGCCCGCCGGGTGCGGCCCCTACGCTGCCACTCGAGGCTACGACGTCTCCAAGCCTCCGCGGACCCGCAGCCAACGGCCGAAGAGCCGACGACAGAAGAGAGGAAGAGAGGAAGGACGACAGAAACCGGCACCCGACAGCCGCGGGAGACCCGAGGCACCCGGGAGCCCCGAGCCTGAGAGGAAGGCACGTGGAGCGCGAGCTCGTCAGGCGCCTCACGAGCTTCAGCCACTGCGCCGGCTGAGCTGCGAAGCTCGCCCCCGGCGAGCTGGCGCAGGTCCTGCGCCACGTGGCTTCAGGAGCGCACCCCGACCTCCTGGTCGGGATCGAGACCGGCGACGACGCGGCCGTCTGGAAGATCGCGCCCAATCGGGCGCTCGTGAGCACGGTCGACTTCATCACGCCGGTGGTCGACGACGCGCGCACCTGGGGCAAGGTCGCGGCCGCCAACGCGGTCTCCGACGTCTACGCCATCGGGGGCCGTCCGCTCTTCGCGCTCAACGTGGTCTGCTGGAACCGCGAAGAGCTGCCGCTGAGCGTGCTCTCCGAGGTGCTCCAGGGCGCTGCCGAGGTCGCCGCGCAGTGCGGGTACGTGACGGTCGGGGGGCACACGATCGACGATCCCGAGCCCAAGTTCGGCCTGTCGGTGACCGGCGAGGTCGATCCTGCACAGCTCCTGCGCAACAACGCGCTGCGCGCCGGCGACGATCTCGTCCTCACGAAGGCGTTGGGGACCGGGGTGATCTCCACTGCAGCCAAAGCCGGGGCTGCGCCTGAGCCTGCACTGGAGGCGATGGTCTCGTCGATGTGCCGCGTCAACGCGGAGGCGGCCGACGCCGCGCTCGAAGCCGGTGCTGCGGGGGCGACCGACGTGACCGGGTTCGGGCTGCTCGGCCACCTGGCCCAGATGGCGGAGGCGTCGAAGGTGGACGTGGACCTGGATGCCGCGTCGGTTCCCTTGCTCGTCGGCGCGGCGGACCTCGCTCGCGCCGGCCACGTCCCGGCCGGAAGCCGGCGCAACCTCGACTGGGTCCGCGATCGGCTCGATCCCGGTCGCGTCGACGAGCTGACCCAGCTGCTCCTCGCTGACGCTCAGACCTCGGGCGGTCTCCTCTTCGGGGCCGAGCCCGCGCGCGCCCGGTCCGCAGTGGCTCGCCTCACGGCGTCGGGGCACCGGTGCGTTCGCGTCGGGCGCGCGGCGGCCGGCACGGGGCGGATCCGGCTGCACTAGATGATCAATTCCAAGGGGTCATCAGTGGTCGTAGGCAAGGAGCGAACGGACCGGGTGCCGACCAAGCTGGCCGT
>JAJYMD010000102.1 GCA_021787255.1 Actinomycetes bacterium
GACAGCGCCTGGGTGGCCGACGTGCCCGACCTGCCTTACTGCTCCGCTACGGGTGATACTCCCCACGAGGCCGTCGCCGAGGTCGAGACGGCCATCGGAACGTGGTTTGAAGCGGCTCAATCGAGCGGTCGCTCGACCCCAGTTCCCTCGGCCAGGTTTGCTCACGCCCGAGGCTCGACTCGAGCAGCGGTTTGAGCTGGCCGAGCAGGCCAGCCGCGATCGAAGAGCGACAATGCGGGACCACTCGTCCCCTGGTATGCACATATGCACATCAGCGGGAAGACGCGCGCCGGGCTCGAGACGGCGCGCTCACACGGCCGCGCGTGCCCACCACCGCCCGCCGGTCCCTCCCACCTCGACACGGATGCCGTAGCACTTCGACACGATCGGACCGGTGAGGACTTCCTCCAGCGGTCCGGCTGCGACGACGCGGCCGTCGGCCAGGAGCAGCCCGTGGGTGAACCCGGCGGGCACCTCTTCGAGGTGGTGGGTCACGAGCACCATCGCCGGCACGCTCGAGTCCGAGGCGAGCGATCCCATCCGAGTGACCAGGCGCTCGCGTGCCGCGAGGTCCAGACCGGCAGCGGGCTCGTCGAGCAGGACGAGCTCAGCGCCGCCCATCAGTGAACGCGCGATCAGCACCTGCTGGCGCTCTCCTTCGGAGAGCACGCCGAACGGCGTGCCGGAAAGCGCCGGTGCGCCTGGCCCGATGACGCGACGAAGGACGCGGTCGGCCGCGGCCCAGTCCTCTTCGGCGTAGCGTCGCCTGATCGGGAGCAGCGCAGCGTCCCGGCCGGTCACGACGACTTCGCGCGCAGTCAGGAACGGGCGCAGCATGCGCACTGTGGCGGCGCTCACCAGCGAGATCCTGGCGCGCAGCGCGCGAAGGTCGCTTCGTCCGAAATGCTCACCGAGGACCGACACCGCTCCCCGGCTCGGCAGGAGGCGGGCGCCGGCGACCTGGAGGAGCGTCGTTTTGCCCGAGCCGTTGGGTCCGAGCACGACCCAGCGATCATTCGGGCCGACGCTCCAGTCGAGCGCGTCGAGGATCACCCGTCTCTGGCGGACGACCGAAACCGCCGTGAAGGAGATGGTCGGGACGGGTCGTCTCGAGGGGTCCGCGATCAGTTGGGGACCCCGCGACGACTCGGATCGTCGGTCAGGCGTTGCTGATGCCACCGTGGTCCTGCTGCTCATCTTCGCGAGTCTGCCCCGGGGCTGGGTGGAGCACCCAATTCCTCGCCCGATCCTGGTCGCCAGCGCCGCGCAGCCCGGGTTTCCACAGGTGCGCAGTCAGGCGGTGGGCGCCGATCCTCCGAGCCAGGCTAGGCGTGCGGCTCTGCACCCGCCAAGAGCGCGTCGATCTGCACGCGCGGCCCCATTCGGTCGAGACGCGAGCCGCGACCTTGAAGCACGATGGTGCGCCGGTCGTGCTCCTCCTCCCACAGCAGGTCGTCGTATGCCCGCGCCAGAGCCCGTCCAGCAGCTCTCGGTGTGCCGTCGTCGGCGTCCAGACTGTCCGGATCCGGTGCCGAGATGGTGCCGGGGGAGGCGCCGGGGGGCAGCAGGAACAGGTTGCGGAAGAAGATCGCATTTGCAGCGGGCCCGCTCCTGCAGAGGTCGTCCAGCCCGAAGCGCCCGAGGCTCGCCGAGGCGGTGGTTCGAGCGTCCGCAAGGAAGCCAGGGTCGCCGGTGGCGTCGGCGAGCAGGAGACCGGCTCCGATCATGGCTCCCTGGTTGTGGCTCCAAAGGTCGGCGACGACGGTGCCGTCCGGATGGATCCGGTCGGCGTACAGACCGTCGTCGCGTCCCAAGGCGGAACGGGTCCAGCGGTAGATGCTGATCGAATGCTCCAAGGCGGCCAGGTCGCCGGTCAGCCGGTGCACGAGCGCGCCGAGCGCGGCGGCGGGGCCGTTGGTGCAAGTGGTCCGGGACGTGCCGGCAGGATCAATGCTCCAGCGGATCCCGCCAGGGGCAGCCCACGTGTCGTCGGTAGACCATCCGGTGACGACGAATCGGAAGAGCCGCTCGGCGAGGGGAAGCGACACCGCGTCGTGGCACAGCTCCTGGTGGCGCACGAGGGCGAGGCCCAGCCAGGCGTTGTCCCCGTAGCAGACGCCTCCAGCGCGGCGGAGCGAGGGGACGACGCTCGAGTGGAACCCGACCGGACCCTGACCGGTGAGGGCGGCTGGGCCGGCGCGGTGATAGGTGGAGAGGGCGTCGAACAGCAGCGGCAGGACGTCGCGCACGCCAGCGCGGTCGGGCAGGGAGGCGAGGGTGCACAACGCCGACCAGGTGTTGGCGAACGGGCGCAGGTGCTCGTACGTGCGGCCCAACCACCAGTTCCGCCAACCGAACACTTTGCGCCGCGCACTGTAGAAGCGGTCGGCCATGACCGTTTCGAAGGCGACGTCGGCCCGGTTTGCTCGGACGCGACGGTCATCTGGTGTCGAGCTGTTCCACGAGCTGCCGTGCAGGGCGGTCATTCGAGAAGGTCGGGCCACCGTGCAGATGCGGATCCCCCGACCGCGGCGGTCGCGCCGCCCTCCATGCCCGCCGCGGCGTCCACCGCGACGCCACGGCGGTGGAGATCTGCCGCCGACGTGTGGCTGCAGTGTGTGCGGCCGTGTACCGTGCCGCGGGGCGAGACGGCCGAAGGGAGCACGATGCGGGCAGCCGTGTACAGACGGACGGGCGCCAGTGACGTCTTGGCGGTCGAGGAGATCCCCACGCCCGACCCGGGCCCTGGGGAGGTGCGTGTTCGCATCACGAGCTCGGGCGTCAACCCGACCGACTGGAAGACTCGATCCGGGATGACCGGCGGCAAACCTCCCTGGCCCCAGGTGCCGCACCAGGACGGCGCCGGAGTCATCGACGCCGTGGGCGAGGGCGTCGATGACCATCGTGTCGGTGAGCGGGTGTGGGTGTACCTGGCGGCGTTCGACAACCGCTGGGGCACGGCTGCAGAGTACAGCGTGGTTCCTGCCGGGCGAGCGGTCCCCCTCCCCGAGGGGGCGCCGGACGAGCTGGGCGCCTGCCTCGGGGTCCCGGCGGTCACGGCCGCCCATTGCCTGGGCGGCTGTCCCGAGCGGCTCCGCGGCGCCGTCGTGCTGGTCACCGGAGGAGCCGGGGCGGTCGGGCACTTCGCCGTGGAGCTGGCCAAGCACGCCGGTGCCAGGGTCGTCACGACCGTCAGCTCGCCCGAGAAGGCCAAGCTCGCCGAGGCCGCCGGTGCCGACCTCGTCGTCGACTACCACAAGCCTGGTTTCATCGACGATGTGCGGTCCTTCTCGCCTACGGTCGACCGCGTCGTGGAGGTGGCGCTCGGCGCCAACCTGGAGCTCGACCTCGCGTTGTGCCACGCCGGCACCGAGATCGTGACGTACGCGACCGAGACCCGCGACCCCGTCCTGCCGACGCGGCGTCTCATGACCGCCAACGCGACGATCCACTACGTCCTCCTCTACGGCGTGCCAGGACCCCAGCTGGCCGACGCCGTGAGCTGGGTCGACCGTGCGCTCCGGGACGGGGCACTGTCAGTGCTCCCCCTCCACCGGTTCTCCCTCGACGACGTGGCGGCCGCCCAGGACGCGGTCGAACGCGGCGTTGTCGGCAAGGTGCTGGTCGTTCCTTGACTCCGGGCCGGTCGACTTGCGCCGAGATGCCGCCGAGCTGCCGAGCCGAAGGGAGGTGGGGTGAGGTGGAGGTCCCGCGGCCGGCTGGACAGCTGCCGGACGGGTGCGCCACACTCCGCCGAACGGGTGAGCTGGTCGGGTCGTGCGGGTCATGAACGTCGTCGTGAGCAACGTGAAAGGCGGGGTGGGCAAGACCACCACGGCCGTGTACCTCGCGGCGTCGGCCGTCGAGCGCGGCTTGCAGCCCGTGCTGCTGGTCGATGCCGATCGGCAGGCGTCGTCCGCGGAGTGGCTCGAAGCCCGTCCCATCGAGGGGGTGGAGCTCGAGGAGGCTCCCTCGGAGCGGACGGTCGCAAGGGCGATGGAGCGCCACGAGGGCTTCGCAGTGGTTGACACGCCGCCAGGGGACGAGCGGGTCGTGCGAGCGGCGGTCGAGCGTGCAGACGCGGTCGTGATCCCGACTCGTGCGGGCGGCATCGAGTTCACCCGCGTGGTCGCAACCGTCGAGATGGTGCCGCCGGAGACTCCCTACGGGATCGTGATCTGCGCCGCGCGTCTCGGTACGAACGACCTCGGTCAGACCATCGCGTGGTGGGAGGCCGAACGGGTTCCGATCTGGGGGGTCGTCCCCGAGCGCGTCGCGATCGCGAGCGGCCCCGAGGGGCGGCTCAGCCGTGAGGGCATCGAGGTCTACTCCGACGTGCTTCGGCGCGCGCTTCGGCGGCGGCCGCGCTGACCAAGGCCACGCGGCCGCCGCCGCAGCCCGACGCTCAGCCGGGCATCGTGGAGAGCGCGGCCCTCGCAGCATCCGCGACCAGCGCGTCGTCTGCCGGGTCGACCGTGCGCAGGTCGAGGATCGTCCTGCCGCCGTGCACGCGCGCGATGACGGGGACCTCGGCGAGGCGCAGCGCCGCGGTGCGGTCGCCGGGAAGGGCCAGACCTGCCGAGTCGATCTCAAGGCCTGGCAGCGTCCCGCCTCCGGGGACTGACCGGCAGCGCACCACCTCGCCGACGCCGGCCGCCTCGGCGCGCGCGAGGAGGTCGTCGAGGGTCAGCCGGGCCATCCGCCAGAACGCGATCGCGTCGCCGTCGCGGCGCAGATAGGCGAGGGCCGTGTCCTGGAGGATCTCGAGGACGAGCCCGCCGGGCCGTAGCGCACGGGCCAGGGGGTGGCGAGCGCACGCCTGCACGAGGTCGCGCCGCCCGGCGATGACCCCCGCCTGCGGTCCCCCGAGCAGCTTGTCCGCCGAGAAGGTGACGAGCGCGGCGCCCTGCTCGAGCGCCTGACGAGCCGCCGGCTCGCCACGGAGCCACGACGGGGGTCCGTCGCGCAGCCACGGGGTCGTCTCGTCGAGGAGGCCCGAGCCGATGTCGAAGACGACCGGCGGTCCCAGCGTCGCGAGCTCGCGGACGGCGACGTCTTGGGTGAAGCCCACCATCTGGTAATTGGAGCGGTGGACCTTCAAGACGACCCCGATACCGTCTGGATCGTCCTGGACGACCTCTTGGTAGTCGGCGAGGCGCGTCCGGTTCGTGGTCCCGACCTCGACGAGAGCCGCGCCCGAGGCCGCCAGCACCTCGGGGATCCGGAAGCCGCCACCGATCTCGACCAGCTCGCCGCGGCTCACCGGGACCCGGGTGCCCGCGGCGAGCGCGCTCAGCGCGAGCAGCACCGCGGACGCGCCGTTGTTCACGACGAGCGCCGCCTGCGCACCGGCGGCGAGCGCGAGCAGTCGTGCGGCGTGGTCGCTCCTCGATCCCCTGCGGCCGGTCTCGAGGTCGAGCTCGACGTTCGCGTATCGAGCGGGCTCGCCTCTGCGGGCGATCCCGACCGGGGCTCGGCCGAGGTTCGTGTGGAGCAGCACTCCGGTCGCGTTGATCACCGGCCGCAGCAGGGTCCTCGCGATCCGCTCGGCGCGTGTTCTCGTGGTGCTGGGATCGCCCGCCGCGATCGCCTGGCGTGCCGCGTCGACGAGCACGGGGTGGGGGAGACCGGTTGTGGCCATCGAGCGTGCGAGGGCGTCGACGGAGGGAGGACGCGCTGGCCTGGCCGCCATGGCGCGCTCGGGGTCGGGGGTCGGCCCGGTCACCCCAGGACCACTCGCGCCGCGCCGGCGGCCACCTCGCCGACTGGGACGAACCCCGCGTCGGCGAGGTCGGCGACGGCGGCGACGTCCACCGTCGCAAGCAGGCCTCCAGAGGTCTGCGGGTCGAAGGCGATCGCCTCGCGCGCGGCTGTGGTCGTCGACTCGACGTGGCCCGAGAGGTGCTCGCGGTTCCGCCGGTCGCCGCCGGTTCGCACCCCGCGAGCCGCGGCGTCCAGCGCACCGGGGTACAGCGGAAGGGCTCGAGCGTCGAGGACGAGCGAGACGCCCGAGCGTTCCGCGACTTCCCAGCCATGACCGCAGAGGCCGTACCCGGTGACGTCGGTGACGGCCCCGACAGCGGTGCCGAGCGCCTGCAGCGCGGCAGAAGCCCGCCGGTTGAGCGCGCGCATTCCGGCGACGGCGGCCCTCCGGTCGTCCTCTCCTCCACCCTGGAGCACGATCCCAGTCCCGAGCGGCTTGGAGAGGACGACCGCCTGGCCGGCACGGGCTGCTCGCTTGGTGAGGATGCGGTCCGGGTGCACGAGCCCTTGGACAGCGAGACCGAAGACGGGCTCGTTCGAGCGGATCGTGTGGCCTCCGGCCACGACGCCACCGGCCTCTGCGACCACGCCGGCCGCGGACGACAGGACGGCGTCGATCACCTGGTCGGGAAGGTGCTCGGGGAAGGCGGCGATGTTGAGCGCGAGCACGACCCGCCCGCCCATGGCGAACACGTCGCTGCACGCGTTCGCCGCCGCGATCGCGCCGTAGTCCGCAGGTTCGGCGACCATCGGCGGAAAGAAGTCGGTCGTGGACACGAGCGCGAGGTCGTCGTGCAGCGCGAGCACGGCCGCGTCGTCGAACGCGTCGAGCCCGACCAGCAGCGAGCGGTCGGCCGACTGCGAGGCGAGCGTGGCGAGCAGCCTGTCGAGCGGCCCAGCGCCCCACTTCGCCGCGCAGCCTCCGCAGGTGGTCCACTGGGCAAGCCCGACCGCCTGGGTCGACCCGGCGGGCTCTGGCTGCTTCAGCGCATGCTTCTTCACCGCATGCTTCCTTCGTGCGAAGGCTCGGCGGATCGGAGCGGCAGCTTCGGCCCGGCGGTGCGCAGGTCACCGTTGCGTCGGGTCACGCCGATCGCGTCGAGGTGCGAGAGCAAGGGGAGGACCGTTCGTCGCGACGCGCCCAGCGCGTCGCGCACGTCGGAGACTCTCACGCCTGCGGGAGCCTGCTCGAGCAGCGCCGCGACGCGTATGGCGGCTTCCTCGACGGCGCTCGCGGCGTACCACAGCCCGTTCGACTCGACGACGAGGCCGCTTCGGACGAGGCGCCGCAGATCGTTGCGTGCGACCCCGGTGGGCGGGGGCGGGTCGAACGGCGAGCGGCGCAGCGCCGCAAGGAAGGGGTGGTCGAGGAGGTCCGCGTCGACCGCCGGGTGGCCGGCGTCCTCACCGCGAGCGTCGATGGCTGCGGGGTCGGAGGGCTTGGTCTCGGCGGCATGCGTCCGTGCCTCCGCGGGACGGTCGCGTGAGGGACCCTCGACGGGTCGCGCGCGCGCGATCCCGTGCGACACGGTGAGGTCGTCGAGGGTCGCGGCCACGGCACGCTCGCGCTCGTCGAGAACGGAGAGGTCGAGCCCTGGCGCGCCGGCACTGCGCACGCGCTCGATCACCGACGCTCGCATGCGCTGGAGCACCTCCGGATCGACCACCCAGCGTCCCAACGTCGGCGTCGCAGGAGATCCCGTGAGCCGCTCCAGCTCGTCGGTGTCGACCCAGCCGCGCTCGGAGACCACTCGGGCGACTGAGATGCTTGGTTCAGCCTTCGAGATCGGCAGGACGGGGGCCACGTCGAGCAGCGTGCCTCCGCCGATCACCTCCTTTCGGCCGGCATCGCGCAGCACGAAGCGGTCGCCAGGAGCCAGCGGCAGGGCCGCGGTGAGCCAAAGACGGACCTTGCCGCTGGACCCGGGGGAGATCTCGTCGCTCGGTCCGAGCACGCGCAACTTGATCGCCTGCTCCGAGGTGCCGAGGTGAGCGAGGTACGCGCCGCGCGCCGACACCGGGTGGCCAAGGCCGGGGCACGTCGCCAGGTCCGCGTCCGCCACGGTGCAGCGGTGCCATTGACGCGCGTGCACGAGCGCAGCGCCGCGCGCCGACGTGTGGTGGTCGACGCCGGCGAGGTTCACCGCGAGGCGGCGACCGGGCTCGGCCGAGTCGAGGCGTCTCCCGTAGCTCTCGAGCCCGCGGACACGCACCGCCACAGGAGCGTCCGCCGCAGAAGAGACGATGTCCAGGCGGTCACCGACCGCGACGGTGCCACCCGCGAGGGTGCCGGTCACCACCGCACCCGCGCCGTGGATCGAGAACGAGCGGTCGATCCACAGTCTCGGGCGCCCTCGGTCCGGTGCCGGCGGCACCGAGGCGACCATCGCGCCGATGGCCTCGCGCAGGCCGCCCGGGCCGTCGAGGCCAAGCCCGGCGGGCACGTCTACGGCCACGACGGGCGCGTCCTCCAGGAACGTTCCCAAGACTCGTGATGCAATCTCGTCGCGCGCAACGCCCAGCCGATCGGCGTCGACAGACGCCGCGTACGTCAGCGCCACCACGCCGCGCCGCACGCCGACGACGTCGAGGATCCGAAGATGGTCCTCGGTTTGTGGCTTCCACCCCTCGGTCGCCGCGACCACGAAGAGACATGCGTCGACGGCACCCACTCCTGCGACCATGTTCTTCAGGAACCGGACGTGGCCCGGGACGTCGACGACCCCGATCTCGATGCCCGAGGAAAGGACGGTGGACGCGAAGCCGAGGTCGATGGTGAGGCCCCGCCGCCGCTCCTCCTCCAGCCGGTCGGGATGCGTGCCCGTCAGCCACTCGACGAGCGTCGATTTGCCGTGGTCGACGTGCCCGGCGGTGACGACGACGCGTGATGGCGGGGCCGCACCCGCCGAACGTGCAGCGGTGTCAACGCGTGCCATCTGCCGCGCCATCAGTCGAGGACCTCGAGGCGGATGCGCTTGTTCCCCTTTCCCTTCGACTCCGTCTTGACCACGCGGATCCTGCCCACCTCGTCCGTTCTTCGGACGTGCGTCCCGCCGTCCGCCTGCCTGTCCAGGCCGACGATGTCGATCACCCGAAGCTCGGTCACGGAGGGGGGAACCAGGTTCACCTTC
>JAJYMD010000275.1 GCA_021787255.1 Actinomycetes bacterium
CAAGGACCCGAAGAGCACCGACTGGCGGGACTGGCCGTACTTCAGCAACGACGGTGCCACCCAGGCCCCTGACGGCTACTACCGCATCCTCGGGCGCGTGGACGACGTGATCAACGTGGCGGGCCACCGGCTCGGCACGAAGGAGCTCGAGTCCGCGAGCGTCCTCGTGGAGGAGGTCGCGGAGGCCGCGGCCGTCCCGGTGGTCGACGAGCTGCGGGGTCGAGCGGTCGAGATGTACATCTCGCTGAAGCCTGGCGTGACGGCCACCAACGTGGAGGAGAAGGTCGCGAAGGTCATCGAGACCGAGATCGGCAAGGTCGCCCGCCCGAAGAACGTCTGGATCGTGCCGGACATGCCCAAGACGCGCTCGGGCAAGATCATGCGCAGAGTCATCGCCGGCATCTCGAATTTCACCGACGTCGGCGACATCACCACGCTGGCGAACCCAGAGGTGGTCGAGGAGATCCGCTCCCACGTCCAGTCGGTCAAAGAGGCGCGTGGCGACGTGCCCAAGACGCTGACCGAGAAGGAGGCCGAGGAGATCAAGGCCTTCGGCCAGGTCGACTAGCCGCGACGAGCCGAGCAGAACGAGCGGGAAGGGGCGCACCATCCTCTCCACCCCGGGTCGAGCGCGTCCAGGCCGGGGCTTCGCGTAACATCGGGGCACAGTGGCGTCCGACCTGGCAGGTGAGCTCGCAAGGTTGCGTCCGCGGTGACCTCGGACGGCTTGCTGACGATCTTCTTTCTGGTCGCGCTCGCGTCGCTCGTTCCGGTGGTGTGGGCGATCGTGGACGTGGCGCGCCGTCCTACCTGGCAATTCTCCCCTGGAAGAAAGGTGGCGTGGGGGGTGACGCTCGGGCTGGGCTGGCTGCTCCTGTGGCCGCTCGCGCTCATCTCCTCGGTCGTGTACCTCGCGGTGCTCCGCCGCCGGTTCCCGCCCTCGTCTTCGAACCCGCCGCAGGGGCCGCCGTACGGGCAATTCGGGCCCTACGGGCAGGGCCCCTACGGCCAGGGCCCTTACGGGGGCGCGCCGCACTACGGCAGCGGGTACGGCGCCCCTCCCGAGGAGCCCCCTCCGCCCCCTCCGCGCTCGTTGCCGCCGGCGGGCTGGTACCCGGATCCCGCCGGCACCGGCAGGGAGCGGTGGTGGGACGGGAAGGGCTGGACGGACCACCTCCGCTGAGACCTGCCCGCCGGGCCTCGTCGGCGAACGGTGCGCCTACCGGGGCCTCGTCGGCGAACGGTGGGCGTACCGGGGACTCGGCGGCGAACGGTGCGCCTACCGGGGCCTCGGCGGCTTGAACCCCTTCGGCGGCCCGATCCATGTGCTGACCGGCGTCATCACTGTCGGTGCGGTGTTCTGGAAGTACCGGTCGAGGTCGTTGCAGGTGGCCGGCGTCGAGTACGCCCCGCAGTCGAGGTGCGGCGCTCCTTGGAGGATCGGCCCCTTGAAGGCTCGCGCCGCCTTGAACAGGGTGGCGGGGGTGATCTTCTGGTGCGCCTTGAGCAGCGCCGTGTCGAGCTTGGCGAGGGTGAGGATCTCACTGATCCCCATCTCGCTCCAGGCGTTGGCGTACAGCGGGGCCTTGCCGTACTCGGCGAAGATCTTCTTCGCGACTGTTGTGATGGACGGTGTCTTCGATCCCGGCATCGCCTGTGCGGTCAGGTAGTACCAGTCGTGGGGGAGCTGGCCGCCGTCGGCTTTTGCGATTGTCGGGGTCGCGCAGGGCACGTCCACCTCGAGCTTGACCTTCGCGAGGAGACCGAGCGACTTGAGGGTGAGGGCGACGTTCGAGCAGTCGGGCCCGCCGCTGTTCACGAAGATGACCAGTGTGGTGTGGCCGACGTGGGCCGCCTCGAGCGGCGCGGACAGGTTCGTCACCGCAGCTGTGAAGCCGACCTTGTAGACCTGCTTCAGCCCCTCGTAGCTGAGCCCGTCGGCGACCACGTTGGCCTGTGTGACCTCCGCGGGGATGTTGGACGGGTAGATGAGCGAGACGCTCTTCGCGTGCATGATTGTCTTCGCGAAGGTCGCGTCCGGCGCGTTCACGTAGGTGTCTGTGTTCCACCAGATGAACCCCTGGGGCTCCTTCTCGTCGACCGCGCTGAGAGAGACGTCCCAGAAGATCGGCTTCTTCGAGGGCTCGAGCGCAGCCTCGAGCGCTGTGTTGCCGACGTCGATCGCTCCTGCGATGACTGCGGTGATCTTGGGGTTGTCGGCGAACTCCTGGCCGCACTTGGCGGCGCTGCCCACTGTTGTCGGGATCGCGCAGTACACCGCCCTCACGGGATGGCCGTCGATGCCGTCGGTGTGCTGGTTCACGTAGTCGACCGCGACCTTGACCCCTGTCGTCCACGCAGGCGCGATCGCCCCGGTCGATGTCTGCTGGTTCACGGCGCCGATGTAGATCGGCGAGAGCTTGGGGTCAGCCTTCCCGTGGCCGCCGACGTACGCCGGGTAGTTCGTGATGGGCTTGTACTTGAAGCGGTAGGCGTGCTGGCTGTGGCTCTGCTGGGTCGCCCCTCCGGCGACGCCGACGCCGACGCCGAGCACACCTATCGCGAGCGCCAGCGTCGCGCCGGCGACGAGCGCGGGCCGAAGGGCGGCGGACCGCTCGCCCCCCTCGCGCCGGGTACGGCTGCCTGCCGAGCGGGCGCCTCGCGCGGTGCTCTCCACTCGAGAGGTCGTGATCGTCCTTCTGAACGCTCTCAACGCTTCCCCCAATCTGTGCTCGTCGGATCGTGTGCTCGGCGGGTCTGTGCCTGCCTGGCCTGTCGTCGGGCCTGTGCCAGCCTGCCTGTCGCCGCGTCTGTTCCTGCCTGTGGCCGGGTCTGTCTCGTCGCCCGGCTGTCTCGTCGCCGGGTCAGCCAGCGCCTCCCTCCGGTCGCCACCGGGATGGCATGGCCGCGGCGTACGGTGCAGGTGCTATCACACGTTCTTAACAAGTCGGCCTCGACGCTGGCAAGAAGCTTGTTCCATCCAGTAGAAGGACGGGAGAAGGCACCACGGGGAAGGGGCCGGAGAAGGCCAGGGAGCCAGGCCCGGAGAAGGCCAGGGAGCCAGGCCCGGAGAAGGCCAGGGAGCCAGGACCGGAGAAGGCCAGCGAGACCCAGGGCCGGAGAAGGCCAGGGAGACCAGGGAGAAGGGAGGCTGCGATCGCAGGGAACGCACGGCGGCCCGGCGTGAGCGTCACGTCCCGCGCCCTCGCGCTCCTCGGGGCCTTCGACGCGGGCCACGCGTCGCTCACCTTGCGCCAGCTGGCCCAGCGTGCCGACCTGCCGATGGCCACCGCCCACCGGCTCCTCGGCGAGCTCGTCAGCTGGGGGGCGCTCGTGCGCACCGCCTCTGGCTCCTACGAGGTCGGCCAGCGCATCTGGGAGCTGGGCCTGCTCGCACCTGTGCCCTCCGGCCTGCGCCAGCTCGCCGCCCCGTTCCTCCAGGACGTGTACAAGGCCACGGCTGCGACCGTGCACTTCGCCGTGCGAGAGGAGACGAAGGCGCTCTATCTGGACAGGATCTCGGGCAATGACTCGATCCCGGTCGTCAGCCGCGTCGGCGGTCGCCTGCCTCTTCACACGACCGGAGTCGGCAAGGTACTGCTCGCCTACGCCCCCGAGGACGTCCAGTCGTACGTGCTGAGCCACCTCACCCGGATGACCCGGTACTCGATCACCGATCCCCGGGTCCTCGAGGAAGAGCTGCGGGCGGTGCGACGAGACGGCTACGCGCACACGAAAGAGGAGATGTCGCTGGGTGCGTGCTCCCTCGCGGTGCCGGTTCGCAACGGCTGTGGCGAGGTCATCGCCGCGCTCGGGCTCATCGTCGCGAGCCTCGACCCCGAGCGCACCCGGCTCGTCGCCGCTCTCGAGGTCGCGGCCAACGGCATCCGGCGCAGCATCGGAGAGCGGCATTTCACTCAGTAGGAAGGCGAAGTGGACGCAGCACCCGAGGTGGCGGTTTAGTGACGCGTGTGCAGACGGTCGAGACCGAAGTTGCGATCATCGGAGCCGGGCCGGCGGGGCTGCTCCTCTCGCACCTTCTCGCGCACGACGGGGTCGAGTCGGTGGTCGTCGAGCACCGCAGCCGATCGCATGTGGAGTCCCGCATCCGCGCAGGCATCCTCGAGAGCGCGGTGGTCGAGCTCCTCGACAAGGCAGGGCTCGGGTCCCGGCTCGCCGAGGAGGGTCAGCCCCACCGCGGGATCTACCTGCAATGGCCGGGCCACCGCCACCACGTGGACTTCGTCGAGCTCGTCGGACGCGGCGTCCACCTCTACGGCCAGAGCGAGCTCCAGCTCGATCTCGGGCGAGCGAGGGACGCCGAGGGGCAGGCGTGCTACTACGCGGTCTCGGGCACCGCGCTGCACGACGTCGAGACGGACCTCCCTTCGGTGTCCTTCGCCGACGCAGAGGGAAGGCCCGTGCGTCTCGAGGCGAGGGCGATCGCGGGCTGCGACGGCAAGCACGGCCCCAGCCGTCAGTCGATCCCCGCCTCGGTGCGCTCGACCTTCGAGCTGGGTTACCCCTTCGCCTGGCTCGGCATCCTCGCCGCGGTGCCCCCCTCCACCGACGAGCTGATCTACGCCTGGCACCCGGAGGGCTTCGCGCTCCACTCGATGCGATCGGCCACCGTGAGCCGCCTGTACCTGCAGGTGCCGGTGGGCACCGATGTCGCCGAGTGGTCCGACGAGCAGATCTGGGACGCGCTCGCCACCCGGCTCGGCGAGGGGCAGACAGGCTGGGAGCTCGAGCGCGGTCCGATCTTCGACAAGGCGGTCCTGCCGTTCCAGAGCTTCGTGATGGCCCCGATGCGCCATGGGCGGCTGTTCATCGCGGGGGACGCTGCGCACACCGTGCCCCCTACGGGTGCCAAGGGGCTGAACCTCGCCTTCGCCGACGTGGCGCTCCTCGCGCCGGCCCTCGTCTCGCTGCTGCGGGACGGGGACCCACGCCTCGCCGACGCCTACTCGGACAGCGCGCTGCGCCGCGTCTGGCGGTCGACCTACTTCTCGTGGTGGATGACCACGACCCTGCACACGACCGGCGACCCCTTCGTCTCCGAGCTCCAGCGCACGCAGCTCGAGATGACCGTGTCCTCCAGGGCGCGCGCGACCGCCCTGGCCGAGAGCTACGCGGGCCTGCCCATCGGCGCGTAGGCCGGACGACGGCAAGCTCCAGACGCAGTGCCACGCGAGCTCACGGCCGAGGAGCTGCTGCGCCTGCCTCAGACGGTGACGATCCCGAGCGGCGAGGTGAGAGCTCTGGCCCAGACGACACGAGCCGGCTAGTGCCCGTCGTCGAAGAGGTCCGGCGGGAGCGCCGTCGGCCGGGTCCCCTCGTGGACCTCGTACCCGGACCACCAGCGTGCGGCGTCGTGGGGGGTCGGCAGGCCCAGGTCCTTGCGTTCGCTGAGCGCGTCGCGCACGATCCGCTTGGAGCGGGAGAGCGCAGCGAGGTCGCCGGACGTCGCGCCTCCGCGCGACCACATCTCCTCTTCGAGGTGCCACGCTTGGGTGCGCGCGACGACGATCGCGTCGGTCGCCTCGGCGGCGCGTCGCCGGGTCGCGGCGCCGACGTCCGCGCACACGTCCGCCGCTCGCATCCAGCCGTAGTCCATGTTCACGAGCATGAGCCCGCGTGCGACGTCGAAGGGCCCGACCACGTCGACCAGCGGGTCGATGACGGTGAGCTCGGTCCCGGCGGGGAGGCTCGGTGAGAGGCTCGAGCGCTGCCGCTCGGCGAACGAGATGGCACCCACCGCGCGCAGGAACACGGCTGGCGCGCTCGCATGCGCGTAGTCGTGGTCGTCCGGCGGGGGGTCGAGCGGCACCGCGAGGATCGCGAAGATGCGCGTCGCCCCCAGCGCGGAGGCGGCGGCCACCGGGACGTTCTCCACGACGCCGCCGTCCACGTAGGCGTCGCCGGCGAGCGGGCGCGCGGGGAAGAGCATCGGCACGCTCGCGGAGGCGACGACCCCGTCGATGAGGTCGATCGGCCCGCCCGCTGCGCCCGGCACCGGCGTGACGGCGTCCGCGCCCACGATCGTCCCGTCCTCGGTCACGTAGCGCAGCGTCCCGGCCCCGAGCGCCACCACCGCGAGGCGGAGGTCGAGCCCCGGCCGGGCGATGAGCGCCGGGTCGACAGGGGCGATCCCGCGCCCGCCGTGGCGGAGATGCTCCGCGAGGGGGTCCAGCGTGAGCAGGGACCCGGTGCGACCTCGCATCTGGCGCCGCGCACGTCCGAGGCTCGGGAGCGCGCGGACGACCTGAGCGGCCTGGACGACCAGGCGGAGCAGCGGCCGCCTCTGCGGGCCGGCGCCCTCGGACGGCGCGTCCGCGCGACCGGGCACGGGAGCGCCACCGGGCACAGGAGGGCGGGTGCGCTCGACGACCCAGTGGTCGATCGCGCGGCCGAAGAGCGTGCCGTCGAGCTCTGCGACCCAAGGCTGCTTGCCGAAGAGCAGGTCCGCCCGGGTCATGGCCAGGAGGTCCTCGTGCAGCTCGCGTGAGCGCGCGACGAGCTCCTCGTGGGTGCGCGCCTGAGCGAGCACCGCGGCGCACACCGCCCCTGCGGAGGTGGCGGTGATGACGTCGGGGACCACGCCCTCCTCCTCCACGAGGTAGGAGATGGCCCCGGCCTCGAAGGCGCCTTTCGTGCCACCGCCCGCGAGCACGAAGGCGGTCTTGCCGTGGGGCTCCACGAGGGCCATTCTTCCCCGGAAGCTCCGGTTTCGCGCCCCGGAACCTCGGGCTTCGCGAGGGCTTCGCGCAGTCCGATCTCCCGATCCGTGCGCCCGGGCGCGGCGACGTCGTCACGCGGCCGCCACCCGCTGCATTTGTCGCGCGCTGCGCTCACCTGTCGCGGGCTCGGTCAGCCTCCGGCGACCGCGCTGACCACCTCGACGTTCGCGCCCTCGGTCACGACGACCTCCTCCCACAGGGAGCGCGGCACGACCTCCCGGTCGACGGCGACGGCGACGCCTCGGCTCCCTCGACCCAGCTCGGCGACGAGCGCCGCGACCGTCGTGCCGGGCGGGACCGTCCGGCGCACCCCGTTCACCGTCACGCTCACCGCCGTGCTCACCGTCGCGTCCGCGTCGTCGGCCCCGTTCACCGTCACGTTCACCGCCGTGCTCACCGTCGCGTCCATGTCGCCCGCCCCGTTCAGCGTCGTGTCCGCGCTCGCGTCCACCGTCACGCTCGCCTTCAGGACGGGCGCTCGCTCCGTGCGGCCTCCACGTGCCGGTCGGCGCGGAACGCAGCGAGCGGCGCCGGGATCTCGCCGCCCGTCAGGTGCTCGGCGATGGCCTCGGCGGTGATGGGCGCGAGCAGGAAGCCGTTGCGGTAGTGGCCGGTCGCGACGACGAGGCGCGCGACGCTCGTCGGGCCGACGAAGGGCGCGTTGTCCGGGGAGCCCGGCCGGAGCCCTGCGATGCACTCGAGGAGCTCCCACTCGTCCACCGCGGGGAGGAGGAGGCGCGCGTCGTCGAGGAGCGAATGGACCGCTCCCGCCTGCACCCTCGTGTCGTAGCCGCGCTCCTCCGAGGTCGCGCCGATCACGACCGTGCCGTCGGCGCGCGAGACGAGGTAGCAGTGACGCCCGTGGACGAGCCCACGCACCGTGTGCGGGAACGCCTCTCGGCCGGCTTCTGCGCGAAGGCGCAGGGTGTGGCCCTTCACCGGGCGCACCGGCGGCACCACGCCCTCGGGGAGACCGCCGATCTGCGGCGTGCCCACACCGGCCGCCAGCACCACGGTGCCGGCTTGGAAGAGCTCACCGCTCTCGGTCACGACCCCTGCTGCCGCACCGTCGCGGTCGAGGCTGACCGAGACCACGCGATCACTGGTCAGCTTCACGCCTGCACCGGCACAGCCCTCGATGAGCGCCAGGACGAGCGCGCGGTTGTCGACCTGGTGGTCGCCGGGCATCAGCGCCCCGCCGCGCACCGCCGGAGAGAGGGCCGGTACGAGCGCGCGGCACTCGCTCGCAGAGAGCCGGGACGCCTCCAGCCCGAGCCGGAGCTGGTGGTCGAGGAGCTGGTCGATCGCCGCGCGGTCCGAAGCGTCGAGGGCGACGGCGACCGAGCCGCACGTCCGGAACCCGGTGTCCGAGCCGGTCGCATCCTGCAGGCGGCAGGCGAAGCCGGGCCAGCGGTCTGCGGCGGCCACGAACAGCCCTGCGAGCGCCTCCTCGCCGAAGGTCGACTCCGTGACCGGTGCGAGCATGCCCGCGGCGACCCACGCGGCGCCGTGACCAGGAGCCGGGTCCACGACGCGGACCGACAGTCCGCGCCCGGCGGTCTCCCACGCCGCCGCGAGACCGATGACGCCTCCGCCTGCGACCACGACGTCGGTCGTCTCTGCCATGGCCCGATCATACGGAGGCTCCGGGGGACGGGCGCCGCAAGGATCGCAGGCTCCGCCGCCGCGGCCGGCCACGTCGGCCCATCGGCACGGCCCGCCGCCGCGTCCGGTCACGACGCGGCCCACCGGCACGGCCCGCCGCCGCGTCCGGCCACGACGCGGCTACAATGCTCAGAGCTCCAGGGCCAACGTCGTCCCCGGGCGAGCGCACCCGTTCGACTGGTGCCGCCAAGAAGCGGTGCCCGAGACCAGCGAAGGACCAGGACGACGATCCCGTGAACCCACTGACGGCGCCAGCCGCCCGGAGCGGCCTGTACGACGCGCGATTCGAGCACGACGCGTGCGGTATCGGGATGGTCGCCCGCCTGTCGGGCGTCCCGGGGCACGACATCGTGGAGAAGGGCCTCACCGTGCTCGAGCGGCTCGCGCACCGGGGTGCGACCGGAGCCGAGGAGGACTCCG
>JAJYMD010000016.1 GCA_021787255.1 Actinomycetes bacterium
ATCCGCGTGCCGCCGGCTCAGGCATCGTCGACTCGGACGCGACCGGCTCAGGCATCGACGAACAACCCCTGGTCGGGCACTGTGTCGTCGGCGAGCGCGCCGATCGCAGCGGGACGCACCGGCGGCCTGGGCGTCGTCCCGGCGAGGGTTGCAATCTGCTCCCCGGTCAGGCGGACCGCCCCGCCGGGACCTCCACGCGAGTGGCTCGGTGCTCCCGTCTGGCGGGCGAGCGTCGCGCCGATCAGGCGCTGGCAGCTCCGCCCCTGGCAGAGCCCCATCCCGGCGCGGGTGTAGCTCTTCACCGCGTCGACGTCGGCGGTGGCCTCCATGGCGGCTTCGAGGCGGGCCAGGGTGACCTCCTCGCAACGGCACACAACGGTCTCCGGGGTCGCGAGCTCGTAGATGCCCGGGCCCACCGCGTGCATCGGCAAGAGGGCGCGGCGAAAGCGCTCCTTCGCTGCGAGCCGGCGGCGCACCGGACGCGCGTACCGCTCCGCTCGGGCCCGGCTGACCGCGCCGAGGTCCGCGGCCGCGCCGAGCGCGGCGAGGCACGCCTGACCCTTGGCGACTGCTGCACCGCGCACCCCGGTGCCGTCCCCGGCGGCCAGCACTCCTGCGACGCTCGTCCGCTGCCAGGCGTCGACCTCGACGACGAGGCCGCCGAGGTCCTCGTCGTAGCCGAACTGGCAACCTGCGAGGCGCAGGAGCTCCGCCGAGGGAACGAAGCCGTAGCCGACGCACAGGGTGTCGACTTCGAGGCGCTCCTCCGATCCGGGAATCACGCGCCAGTCCGCGTCGGCACCCGCGTGGATAATGGCCTCCACCCGGTCCTCACCCTCTGCTCGCACGACGACACGCCCGTAGCGCATCGGGACACGTGCCCTGAGCAGCTCCGCTCGGTAGGTGAGGGCGTCGCGCAGGAGCGCGGCGTTCCCCCACCCGCATGCAGCGAGCCGCGCCAGCGCGGCCGCCCGCGGAGCGGGGCCCGCCTCCAGCGCGAGCACCACGTTCACCCCCAGGTGGCGGAGCTGCGCCGGGAAGGCGAGGGCGAGCGGGCCGCTGCCGGCGAAGGCGACGCGGGAGCCCGGAGCGACCCGGGAAGCCTTCACCAGCGCCTGCGCGCCGCCTGCCGTGACGACGCCGGGAAGCGTCCACCCCGGGAACGGGACAGGCCGGTCGCTCGCGCCGGGTGCCACGAGGACCCGGCGTGCCTGCAGGCGCGTCACGTCCGCGTCGCCCTCGGTCAGGCACACCACGCTCGTCCCCCGCAGCGACAGCACGGCGGTCCGGGCACGCAGCTCGGCACCCGCGCGGCGGGCAGCCTCGGCCAGAGCGATGCCGGCACGCACGTCCCGCCCGATCCGGCGAGCGTCACGCACGACGAAACCGGGACCGGGCTGCCGATAGATCTGGCCACCGAAGGTCGCCCGCTCGTCGACGAGCAGAACCGACAGCCCGTGTCTCGCAGCCACGCCCGCCGCGACCAGCCCCGCCGGTCCGCCGCCGACCACGACCAGGTCCGCCGCCTCGAAGCGCCCGCTCACCGGGCGCTGCCAGGCGGCATGACGCTGGCGAGTACCGGAACGGGCGTCAGGGGCACCGCGGCATGGGCGGCAAGGGAGCGCTCTCGGTCCTCTCGAAGGCCGATGCCATCCATCCCGACTTCTGCACGCCGCAGATCCACTTGTTCAGGTAGCGAACAAGGGCGCCGTTGCCCTTCTGCACGGCGTACGAGCCGTACTGGATTGTGAGCGGCTTCTTGAACGGCACCTCCTTCAGCTTGCGCGGGTTCGACTTCTGGAACTCGCCCAGGAGGTAGCTCTCGATCATAACGGCGCTCGCACGGTGGGTGGCGACCTGCAGGAGTGCGGCTGTGTCTCCCGAGTACCCGACGACCTTCGCCTTCGGGAAGAGCTTCTTCGCGAGCTGTGTGTCGGTGGACCCCTCGAGGGCCGTGATGGTGATTGTCGCCTTGTTCCAGGCCGGGATCGTCGCTGGGACCTTGGATGTCACCGGTGCCGCCAGGACCAGCTCGTAGGGGACGTAGGCACGGCTGAACGACACGGACTTCTCGCGTACCGGGGTCGGCGAGAGCCCCACGGAGACCAGGTCGAACTTCTTGGCTTCGAGCCCTGGGATCAGTCCTGTAAAACCGAGATTGCTGATGGAAAGCTTCACGTGCATTGTATGGGCCAGCCTGTCCAGAAGCGCGACGTCGTACCCCGCCGGCCTTCCCTGCTTGTTCAGGTACATCTCGGGCTTGAACGCGAGGTCCATCCCGACGGTCAACGTTCCCGGATGGATCAGGTGGTACGGGTTGGCCGCGGTACGGTGGCGCGATTGCACCGCCGCCCCGGAGGCGCCGCCGCCCACTGCGGTCGCCATGGCCACCGCCATGGCGACCGCACCAACCGCAGCCGCGGCTCGCACCGCGGTCTCCCTCGTCGAGAGGGTCCTCATCGCTCCGTTCCTCACGTTGTCTCCTGTTCTGATCATGGATTTCATTGTTGGTTGTTCACATTTCTCGATCGACTGACCGCCCAGGGAATGCGTCACACGACCGTCGCCTGACCGTCGGCGGACGCTGAACCGCTCACCGGAACTGCTCGAGCCGCGATGAGGGCGATCCGGCGGCGTTTGCGTGCCGTGAGGAATCCGGCGATGCCGCCCGTCGCCGGCTTGGAGAGGCTTCGCTCGAAGAGCCGGAACGCGAAGTCCAGAAGGAACGCCACGGCGACGTAGATGGCTGCGGCGGCCGTGTAGAGCACGAAGGGCTGGAACGTCGTCGCCTCGATGTTCTCGGTGACATGGATCACCTCGAGAAGCCCTATCACGGAGAAGACGGAAGTTGTCTTCACCATGCCGATGAACATGCTGCCGACATTGGGAATGGCGATCTTCGTCGCTTGTGGGAGCACCACGTGGACGAACACGCGCGCGCGATGCAGGCCCACGGCCGTGCCTGCCTCGCGCTGGCCGCGCGGTATCGCTTCGAGCGCGGACCGGAAGATCTCCGCGAGGAACGCGCTGTAGAGCAGCGCGAGCGCCACCACCCCTGCTGCGAAGACGGAGAGATTGATCCCGAGCAGCAGCGACCAGCCGAAGTACACCCAGAGCACGCTGACGAGGGCCGGCACGCCCCGGAACACGTTGATCCACAACGCGGCCAGCGACGAGAACGGCTGCCTAGACATCCGGCCGACGGCGAGCAGCAGGCCGACGACGACGGAGATGAGCAGCCCCACGACTGAGACCTCGAGCGCGGTGGCGATCCCTCCGAGAAGCTCGCCGCGGTACTGCCAGATGATGCTCCAGTCGAACACGGTCGCGGTCATCGCGCGTCCTCGCCGGTCACAGCACGGACCCGATGAACGCGCGCGCGCGTGCGTTCGTGCACTCGTCGAAGAACCCCCGCGGACCGGAGTCGACGATCGCCCCCTCTTCCATGAAGACGTTCAAGTCGCCGATCTCACGCGCGAAGTTCATTTCGTGGGTGACGATCACCATCGTCATGCCTGACTCGGCGAGCCTGCGCATCACTCCGAGCACCTCGCCGACCAGCTCGGGGTCGAGCGCGGACGTCGGCTCGTCGAAGAGCATCACCTTCGGGTCGAGGCTCACCGCCCGCGCGATCGCTACCCGCTGCTGCTGTCCGCCGGACAGCTGGGACGGGTAGTGCGCGGCCCAGCGGAGGAGTCCGACGCTCTCCAGCGCCTCGGCCGCGCGCTCTTCAGCTGCGGATCGGCTGAGGCGCTTGGCCCGACGCAGCGCGAGGGTGACATTCTCCAGGGCGCTCAGGTGGGGAAAGAGGTTGAACTGCTGGAAGACCATGCCCACCTGGCGCCGAAGCTCGAGCGGGTCGCCACGCTCACCCTTGGCGCACGCGGCCGGGCCGTACTCGGTGCCGAGTACGCGGATCGAGCCCTCGTCGGGTTGCTCCAAGAGGTTGATGGTCCTGAGCACGGTCGATTTCCCCGACCCGGACGGCCCGAAGATCACGACGTGCTCGCCCGCATGCACGGTGATGTCGACGCCATGGAGCACCTCGAGCGACCCGAACCGCTTGCGAATGCCCCGCAGCTCGACCACGGGCTGCTGCTTCAGCTCTTCCGCCGGCGACTCCTCTGCGGCTGGGATCACGACGCTCGCATGCGCGGTCCTGCCGGGCACGCGCTCCGAGACACGAGCTCGCGCGGGGATCGCACTCATCGTCCCCTGGGTCGCTGCTCCGAGCATGGCACCCACGCACTCCCGGTTCCTCGTCGCGCTCGTGGGGACCTCGCCGACCACCTCACCGGCCGCGCCGGCATCTCGCCGTGGAGCGCTCCGCAACTTCGCCACCGCGACTCCACGAGCATGTCGAACCCGACTCCAATTGACGGCCCCCTGTCTTCCCTCCGCAGTCGCGCCACGCGATGTTCGATCTTCGAGCAGGCGTACGAAATGGAGAGAACGGCGAATTATCGGGTCAGCGCTCCCGCGTGTCAAGGTAGCCGAGGGCGCACAGGACCGCCGCTGGAGGAGCATCGTCGAGGGCGAGTCCCGTGCGGTCGGCAGGTCGGGGGCCGTGCTGCACCAACGCGTGTCGGAGAGGCGTCGAAGCGGGCTGATCGCCGGCGGAGTGGCCACAATCGGGAAGTCCGCCTTCGCCGACCCTCGGTGCGTCGTGCGTCAGTGCTCGTGCGTCAGTAATTGATGGAGTGCTTGAGCATGAACGCTGTCTCGCCCCACCTGTGCATGATCGTGTGGTAAGCGCCGGTCCTGATCAGCACATTGACAGCGTCCGCGATGACCGCGCCGAGCTTTCCCTTCGTGACGCCTGCGCCTTCCGGTTGGGGTTTCAGGTCGAACGGCTCGAGCACCAGCTTGTGGGTCTGATGGATGATGTACGCGATCCCTGTCGCGGTGCTGGAGTAGAGCTGGTCCCTCCCGTCCTCCACGGCCAGCTCGGCCGCCGCCTCCGAAGGGAACGTGTGGACCGACAGGGAGGGCTTCCCCGCCTTCTTGCACTGCGCGGAGATGCCGTTCATGTATGTGATGTACGCAGACGCCTCGATGACTGCCACGGAGTCGCCGCAGAGGTCCAGCGCGTTCTTGACCGGCTTCACGCCGCTCCCCGGCTTTGCCGCAAAGCCGGTCCCGACCGCGTAGATCGAGACGATGTTGATGACCTTCACCCGAGCCGGAGTGACGATGAACGACGTGAACGAGGTGTTGAACCGGCCATCTTGGAGGCTGGGGATGAACGTTGTGAACGCGCCAGACGCGGTCGCGTGCCACGTCAGTCCGAGCACCGCGGCAACGGCCCGGCCCATGTCCACCTCCTGGCCCTGCAGCACCCCACCGCTCACGAACTCGTCGGGTGGTGTGTCGTTGTAGGAGATGTCCTTCAGCCCGGTCTTCCTCACTGTCGCTGGTACCTGCTTCGCCAGCGCCTGGTCCACGTAGATCTTCGCGCCGTCGATCGTCAGCGCCGGTCGTGCCGTGTGCCGCGAGCCCTCTGCCCCGCTCACCGGGACCGAGAGACCGAGCGCTGCGACGACCGCCACTCCGACCACTGGCGAGCAGAGGCACGCCGCGCGGCGCAACGCCCCCCTGCGGCGCCGATGCGACGGCGTGTCCGCGACGTCAGACGCCCGGAGCGGGGGATTCCTCCACGCACGGTACCGATCGCTCATGTGTCCCCCCTCGACGTGGCTCGGACCTCTGGGGCCACCCTACCGCCAGCCTGTCTGTTCGTCAAGCAGCGATGTGTTCGCATAGTGAACATCCGAGGAACGGAGCGGCGGACGGGAGCCTCCCGTTCGGAAGCTCGTCCGGGCCGTCCTCCGGGCTGACCCACCCTCGCTACCTCAGCCGCTTTCCCCTTCCACGACACGACCGACCGGTGACGTGATGCGCGCCAGGAACTGGCGGGTCCTCTCGTGGTTCGGGTTCGCGAGGACCTCGTCGGGCGGTCCCGACTCGACGACGACCCCCCCGTCCATGAAGATCACCCGGTGACTGACCTCCCTCGCGAACCCCATCTCGTGGGTGACGACGATCATCGTCGTTCCGTCCTTCGCGAGTGCCTGCATGACCTGGAGCACCTCGCCGACGATCTCCGGGTCGAGCGCCGAGGTCGGCTCGTCGAAGAGCATCAGCTTCGGACGCATCGCGAGCGCTCGTGCGATCGCGACGCGCTGCTGCTGCCCGCCTGAGAGCTGGGCAGGATAGGAGCTCGCCTTGTCGGCCAACCCGACCCGTTCGAGCAGGGTCGTCGCCCGCCTCTCCACCTCGTCGCGAGGCTCTTTCTTCACCGAGATCGGGGCCTCCATGACGTTCTGCAGCGCAGTCAGGTGCGCGAAGAGGTTGAAGCTCTGGAACACCATGCCGATCTGGACCCGCTGCATCGCCAGCTCGCTGGCACGCAGGCCGACGATCCGGCCACCTTCGATCCGCTGACCCATCATCTCGCCATCCAAGTGGATCGTCCCAGAAGTCGGCTCCTCGAGGAAGTTGATGCAGCGAAGCAGCGTGCTCTTTCCCGACCCCGACGGCCCGATGACGCACAGCACCTCTCCGGTATGGACGTCGAAGCTGACGCCTCGCAGCACTTCGGTCCTGCCGAACCGCTTGTGGAGGCTGTCGATGCGGAGGATGGGCTGGTCGGCGTGCACGATCACCTACCCTCGTCCCGCCGTGCGCGGAGCGTGATCAAGAACATTCCGGTCAGACACGTCCTCACGAGAGGAACTGATCGAACTGGCGCGCGCGGATCCGATCCAGGAGGTTCGTCGAGCGCCGGCTCGACTCGCTGCGTCCGAAGTGGCGTTCCACGAAGTGCTGTCCGACCGAGAGCACGGTCGTCACGATCAGGTACCAGAGGCACGCGACGACGAGCAGCGGGATCGTCTGGAACGTCCTCGCGTAGACGAGCTGCACGGAGTAGAGAAGCTCGGGGAGCGAGATGACGCTGACCAGGCTCGTGCCCTTCAGCATGCTGATGGCCTGGTTGCCCGTCGGCGGGATGATGAACCTCATCGCCTGCGGGAACACAATCCGCCGGAATGCAAGCGTCCTGGTCATCCCCAGTGCGGTGGCGGCCTCGGTCTGGCGGGTGTCGACGGACACGATGCCAGCCCGCACGATCTCGGACATGTAGGCGGCCTCGTTCAGACCGAGCCCGAGCGTCGCGGCGACGAGCGTCGTGACGAGCGCGTTCGTGCTGCCGCTGACGAAGGTCGGGCCGAAGGGGACGCCGATCGACAGCCGGGGGACGAAAGCGGCGATGTTGTACCAGAACAGGATCTGGACGAGCAGCGGCGTCCCACGGAAGAACCAGATGTACACCGTCGCGGCGAGGGAGAGCACGGCGCTCTTCGACAGCCGCATCAACGCGAGGATGGTCCCTCCGACGATGCCGATCGTCATCGCGAGCGCGGTGAGGTACAAGGTGCGGAGGAGCCCGGCGAGGATCCCGCCGTTCACGAACCAGTGGCCGACGACTCCCCACTGGAGGCTGCTCGAGGTGACGAGGAGATGCCCGAGCATGGCGAGCAGCACCAGCACGACCGCAAGAAGCGTCCAGCGAGCGGGTTTGCGCACGAGGCGAGGCAGGTCGCTCCTCTTCGGCAGCCGCCGCTCCCTTTGGGCATCGGCCCGCTCGGCCCCGTCCGCCGGGGAGAGCGGCTCGGCGGCCTGCTCCGAGAGGGCCGCGCGCGCGGGCCGGTCACGCACGGTCACCGGTGTCGGTGTCGGTGAGCCGCCCACGAAGCGCGCTGCTCGTCCAGTGGGGTCGGACCGTCGCTACCGGGAACGGCGGCAGAAGCGAGTTCCCGACGCGCACCGGGCCCCCGCTCTCCCGGCTCCCCGGAAAGTCCGTCCGCTCTGCGAGCGGATGTCCGAAACATAGGAGATGGGTCATTCTCTGGTCCCCGCAGACCCGTGTCAAGACGACCGCACGCCCCTCTCACGACAACGTCGACGAGCGGGCGCTCAGACCTGCCCGGGAGACGCCGCGAAGGACGCCGCCTCCTCTGCTGCAGTTCCCAGGTCCATCGGCACCGAGGCCGCGAGATGGTCGCGTGCCTCGCCGAGCGTCATGTCACCCGCCGCGAGCCGCACGTCCACCTCCACGCGCAGCGCACGCAGGCGCATGAAAGAGAAGATCGCCGTGCGCGTGGGCGAGGTCTCGGAGAAGTAACCCGCCTGCAGCATCATCTCCTGGTTGCAGAAGACGATGCCTTCATTCGCGCACGAGTCGTAGTAGCGCCGCCGAAGGTGGTTCGGATGGCGCCACGAGAGGGCGAGCCGCTGGTAGTGGACGCCCTCGTGAGCGATCATCGAGCTGGGGTCAAGAACCTTGGCGGCGAAGAAGTACGGCAGGTCGCCGGTGACCGGCGGAAGGTAACGGGTGCCGTTCTCGTCGAGGCGCGACTCGGAGGTGAGTTCGTCGGTGACCCCCAGCCAGAGGATCGGCTCGAGGTAGCCGGGCATCGGGGCCATCAGGTAGTGCCCGAGCTCCGGGGGCTGGCACCGGATGCCGCGCTCCTCGTCGAAGGCGCGGGTCCGCTCCCCTTCCTCGGCCGCGCGGCGCACGAGGTGCTCGACATTCGGAGACACGAGATGCTCGATATCCGGCGCGGGCACGCGGTGGGCGGCGGCCGCCTCGCCTCTGCCGCGGACAGCGCCGCTCACCGCGTGGCTCCCGCGCCCGGCTCCCTCTCCGCCGTGCCCGCGCCGGGCACGG
>JAJYMD010000343.1 GCA_021787255.1 Actinomycetes bacterium
CGGGCCGGAAGAAGTCGGCGATGCACAACCACGGGGCCTTGCCTTGCCGGGGGAACGTGAAGCGCATCCACTCGGCGCTGCGCGACTCGTCCTTGTAGATGACGAGGTCGTTGCCCTCGGACGCCGCGGCGAAGTGGCCGTAGGCGACCTGTGGCACGAGGACGTCGGCCTGCTTGGCCTTGTCGAGCTCTTGACGGAGCACTGCCTTGACCCTGGCCTTGAAGGCCGCGTCATCCTCCCCTGCGGCAGGGCGGAAGCCCCACTGGTTGCGGAAGAGCGCGGTCAGATTGAGGTATCCCGCGACCTCGTCGATGGGGATCCCGCGGGCCGTCCTCGTGCCGACGAAGGGCGGTCGGAAGAGCTCGTTGTCCAGCTCGACTTCCGGTGAGCGCGCCGGCCGGCCGTCACGTGGCTCGGCGTCGGAGTCACGCGCGCCGGCCGGCCGGAAGCGGGACGGCACGTTGCGCTGCGAGACCTCACGCCCGAAGAGCGGGTCTTCTCGGCCGCTTCGCCGGAGCTCCGTCAGGCGGTCCATCGTGCGGAGCCCCTCGAAGGCGTCGCGCCCGTAGAAGACGCGGCCGTCGTAGACCTGGCGCAGGTCGCGCTCCACGTAGGTGCGGGTGAGCGCGGCCCCGCCGAGCAGCACCGGGAGGTCGGCGAGCCCGCGACGGTTGAGCTCCTCGAGGTTGTCGCGCATGACCAACGTGGACTTCACGAGCAATCCGCTCATTCCGAGGGCGTCGGCCCCGTGCTCTTGCACGGCTGCCACCATCTCGCCGATGCCGACCTTGATCCCGAGGTTCACCACCTCGTAGCCGTTGTTGGTGAAGATGATGTCGACGAGGTTCTTCCCGATGTCGTGGACGTCGCCCTTCACGGTCGCGAGCACGACCCTTCCCTTCCCGCCCTGGTCGGCCCGCTCCATGTGCGGCTCGAGGTAGGCGACGGCTGCCTTCATCGTCTCGGCGGACTGCAGGACGAAGGGAAGCTGCATCTCTCCGGACGCGAAGAGGTCGCCGACGGTCCTCATGCCCGCGAGGAGGAATTCGTTCACGATCTCGAGCGCTTCGTGGCCCGAGCCGAGGGCCTCGTCGAGATCGGCTTCGAGACCTTGACGGCGGCCGTCGACGATGCGCTGCTCGAGGCGGCGCTCGACCGGCCAGTCGGCGTGGCCGTCGTCAGTCACGTGCGATGCGGCGACGCCTTCGAAGAGCGCGAGCAGCTCCTGCAGCGGGTCATACCCCTCGCGGCGCCGGTCGTGGACGAGGTCGAGGCACACCTCCCGCGCGCGCTCGTCGATTCGCGACAAAGGAAGGATCTTGGCGGCGTGGACGATCGCCGCATCCAGTCCCGCCTCGACGCACTCGTGCAGGAACACCGAGTTCAGCACCTGCCGCGCGGCCGGGTTCAGGCCGAACGAGACGTTCGAGAGGCCGATCAGCGTGTGGACGCCGGGGAGCTCGGCTTTGATCGCCATGATCCCCTCGATCGTCTCGACGCCATCGCGCCGGCTCTCCTCCATCCCCGTCGACAGGGGCAGCGCGAGCGGGTCGAAGATGAGATCGGAGGGTTCGAGCCCGTAGCGCTCCACTGCGATGTCGTGAATGGCCCGAGCGGCTCGGAGCTTCCACTCGGCGGTCCGCGCCTGTCCCTCCTCGTCGATGCAGGTGCAGACCACCGCGGCGCCGTACTCCCGTGCGAGCCGCAGGAACCGGTCGAGCCGCGTCCCGTCGCCGTCACCCTCTTCGAGGTTGACCGAGTTGAGGATCGGACGGCCTCCGAGCCACTCCAGGGCAGCCTCGGCGACCGGTGCCTCGGTCGAGTCGATCATGAGCGGCACGGTCGACTGCGTGGCGAGCCGGCTCGCCACCTCCTTCATGTCGGAGACGCCGTCGGCGCCGGTGTAGTCCACGCAGACGTCGATGACGTGCGCCCCCTCGGCGATCTGGTCTCTGGCCATCCCGACGCACGTCTCCCAGTCGCCGGCGAGCATCGCCTCACGGAAGCGCCTGGACCCGTTGGCGTTCGTCCGTTCCCCCACCACGAGGAACGACGTCTCCTGGGAAAGGGCCACCGAGCCGTAGATCGAGGCGGCGGCGGGCTCGTGCACCGGGCGGCGCGCCGCCGGCGAGGTCCCCTCGAGCGCGCTCACGACGGCCCGAAGGTGGTCTGGCGTCGTCCCGCAGCAACCGCCGACCGCGCTCACCCCGTACTCGGACACGAAGCGGTGGAGGTGGTCGGCGAGCTCGTCGGGACTGAGGTCGTAGTGCATCTTGCCCTCGACCACCGACGGCAGTCCTGCGTTCGGGAGGACCGAGACCGGCACGCGGGAGTGCGCGCAGAGATAGCGGATCGCTTCGTGCATTTCCGCGGGTCCGGTGGCGCAGTTGAGGCCCACCGCGTCGACCTGCATCGCGTCGAGCGTGGTGAGCGCTGCAGCGATCTCGGTCCCCGGGAGCATCCTCCCGGTGAGCTCGATAGTGACCTGGACCTGGAGGGGGACTTGCCGACCGGCCGCAACCATCGCCCGCCGGGCGCCGTTGATCGCAGCCTTCGCCGAGAGAAGATCGAAGACCGTCTCGACGAGGAGGAGGTCGACGCCCCCTTCGAGCAGGCCCTTGGCCTGGGCCTCGTACGCGGCCCGCAGCGCGGGGTAGGAGATCTGCCCGAGCGTCGGGAACTTGGTGCCGGGCCCCATGCTGCCGGCGACCCATCGCGGGCTCCCTGGTGAGGCGTACTCGTCAGCGACTCGACGAGCGAGCCTGGCTGCCGCGACGTTGATCTCGTGGACCTGATCGCCGATCCCGTACTCGTCGAGCACGACCGAGAAGGCGCCGAAGGTGTCGGTCTCGATCACCTCCACCCCGACGTCGAGGAACGAGCGGTGGACGCGTTCGACGGCGCTGGGGCAGCTCAGCACCAGCACCTCGTTGCAGCCTTCGAGCTTCGCCCCGCCGAACGCATCGGCGCCGAGATCTTGCAGCTGGAGGTTGGTACCGGTCGCGCCGTCGAAGATCACGACCCTCTGCGCGACGGCGCTGAGGTAATCCGAGCAGGAGGGATCGAGGCGACCGAGCGGGATCGAGGCCATCTCGCAGAAAGGCTATTCGCTCGTGCCAGCTACCATCCGCATTCGTGCGCATCTATACGCGCAAGGGCGACGACGGCACGACGGGGCTCCTCTACGGGGGGCGGGTGGGGAAGGCGAGCCCCAGGATCGAGCTGAACGGCGCGGTCGACGAGGCGCAGGCCGCGCTCGGCGCGGCCCGCGCGGAGTCCGCCCCCGGGTCGGAGCTAGACGAGCTCCTGATCACGCTCGAAAGGGAGCTCTACGTGCTGATGGCGGAGGTCGCGACCGCGCCGGCGAACCGCGCCAAGCTGGTCCCAGGAGAGAGCCTGGTCACCGAGGCAATGGTGGCGCGGCTCGAGGAATGGATCGACCAGCTGACCGAGCGGTTCCCCATGCCGAGGGAATTCGTCGTTCCGGGGGCCAACCGGGCGTCGGCTGCTCTCGACGTCGCCCGCACGGTCGTGCGCCGGGCAGAACGGGTGCTCGCCTCGACGGCGCCCCTGCAGGAAGGAACGGCCGGGCTCCGGGGCGCAGGTGCCGAGCCGTCGCGGGTCGGGCCCTACCTCAACCGATTGTCGGACTTGCTCTGGACGATGGCACGCTGGCAGGAAGGGGAGGTCCACTTGGCCGCTCGCGAGCAGCCCGGTCGTCGCTCTCGGCAGGGAGCCCGGGGCGAGGGATCGCCTGCGTGAAGACCGCCCGTGCGAAGACTGCCTGCGTGAAGAGCGCCCGGGTGTAGCCCGGGTGAAGACCGCCTGCGTGAAGGAGGAGTGCTGATGATGGAGCTCGAGGTCGCCGAGACGGTGCCCGAAGGTGCTGTGGCCATCGGTGTCCCGGTCATCGCCGGTGCGACAGGCGGCGGTGGGGGCGATCCTGCGCCGCTCGAGTGGCTCGTCGGTGTCGGCGAGGTTGCCGGGTCGAAGGCCGACGTGGTCCGGCTGCTGCTCCCAGATGCGCCTGACGAAGCTTGGCTGCGTCGCGAAGGCTTCGCCGCCGCCAAAGGGTCAGCGCTCTCCCTGCGCGGAGCCTCCGGGCCGCCCGCCGTCGTGCTGCTCGGGCTCGGTGAGCGGGCGGGCGTCGGGCGTGAGCAGTGGCGACTCGCGGCCGCAGCGCTCGTCCGCGCGGCGGGGAAGGGGAGGGGCTCGGCGGCGATCGTCCTTCCTGGCGATCCTCCAGGGGGAGACGCGGCGTCCGTGGGTGCCGCGATCGCAGAAGGTGCTGTGCTCGCGAGCTACAGCTTCGACTCGTACAGGACGGCGCCCCACGCTGAGCGCGTCGACCACCTCGTCCTCGTCGGCCCCGGCGACTACGCCCGAGGGCTTCGGCAGGGGGCCGCAGCCGCGGCCGCGGCGGTGTTCGCGCGTGATCTGATCAACACCCCTCCGAGCGACATGACGCCACGCGAACTGGCAGTGCGCGTGCAGGAGCACTTGTCCGCGCTCGCCGGGACGACGGTGGAGGTCTGGGACGAAGACAGGATCGCCGCCGAGCGCCTCGGCGGGCTCCTCGCGGTCGCGCGAGGTTCAGGAGAGCCGCCTCGGCTCGTGCGAGCGAGCTACACGCCGGCAGGCGGGGATGGCGGCGATGGGAGCGACGTCCCTCACGTCGTGCTCGTGGGCAAGGGGATCACCTTCGACTCGGGGGGTCTCTCGCTCAAGCCGGCCGAGGGGATGATGACCATGAAGACGGACATGAGTGGGGCAGCCATCGTGCTCGCAGTCGTCTCAGCGTGCGCGAGCTTGGAGGTGCCGGTGAAGGTGACCGCGATCGCGCCGATGACCGAGAACATGCCCGGCGGGCGTGCGCAGAAGCCAGGTGACGTGTTGACCGCGCGCAACGGCGCCACGGTGGAGGTGCTGAACACCGACGCCGAGGGGCGCCTCGTCCTCGCCGACGGGCTGTCGCTCGCCGCCGAGCTCTCGCCGGACGTGATCATCGACGTGGCGACCCTCACCGGGGCACAGGTGGTGGCGCTCGGCAAGGGGATCGCCGCGCTGCTCGGGAACGACCCTGCGCTCATGGAGTCCCTCCAGGCGGCCGGCGAGCGCGCTGGCGAGCGGTTGTGGCCGCTGCCGCTGCCGGACGACTACCGTGAGCACATCGACTCGGAGGTCGCCGACATGAAGAACATCGGCAGACCACGCGAAGCGGGGACGATCGCAGCGGCGATGCTCCTCGCGCGCTTCGTCGACAGCACCCCGTGGGCGCACCTGGACATCGCCGGGCCGGCGCGCTCGGAGGAGAGCGCCGGGTACCTCTCGAAGGGAGCGACCGCGTTCGGGGTCCGCGCGCTCTTGGACTTCCTCGTGCACTATCAGGACTTCCAGGGCGCGCGCACCACGCCGTAGCGCCGGCGCTCAGAGCACCGCTCTGGGCACCGATGGGGCGCCTGTGTTGCGAGGCGGCCGCGAGCGCGACGAGCGATCCGGGCGACCGCAGCTCCAGGGGTTCCCTCGGACTGATCGGGTGGAAGACTGATCGGGTGGAACGCCGGTGCAAGACGGCGTGCTCGACGTCTTGGGTGTGCGGAAGGAAGGTCCGATGAGGTCTTCCGTCTGCGTGCCGGTGGTGCCCCGTCGTGGTTTCGCGCAAGGCTAGTGTGGCGGACGACGAGTAGCTCAGGGTCTGCCACGCATCCTGCGCCCGTAGCTCAGAACGGTTAGAGCACCGGACTTGTAATCCGGAGGTCGCCGGTTCAAGTCCGGCCGGGCGTTCCAAAGAGGTCTTCACGTTTTACGTGGGGACCACTTCACGTTTGGGCCCGACGTCATCGTGCTGGACGGCTGTGACACGCCCGTAGGGGTCGATGGATCTCACGGACGCGAGACAGGTCGTCCGTCGGGCGCGCTGATGCGCCCGGTGAGCACGTTCCCGCGGAAAGGCGCGGCGACTACGGGGACGAGCCGCTCGACGCGCCTGCCAGCTGGGCCAAGGTGGTGCGCCTGCGCCGGCGGGTGCGCGGTGGCCGTCCCGAAGCCGCCCGACGCCGGTCGTCTTCTTGGTGCGCCACGAAGGCGTCAGCGACCGCGAGGTTGCGCACGACGAGGGCGCAGGCGACAAACAGGCTCATCGGCACGAGGCCCATCACCCGGCACCAGCCCCGGGCGACGTCGATCGTCGCGGGGTCCTTGATCCGGGCGTTCGAGCGCTCGGCGGCCGAGCGCCTCGCATAGGAGCGTCGCCAAGGCTTGGACAGGTAGTCGTGGCGCTGGGCGGTCTTCGCGTTGACCGATGGTGCGACGGTGATGGTGACCTGGGTGCAGCACGACGGGGCGTCCTCGGGTGGAAAGAGGATCTCGGGGCGCTCCAAGGACGCGGTCATCGAGGCCTCCCGCCGCGGGCAGCGGAGCTTCCCCGCCAGAGCCGGGCACATCACCCGGTGGTAGCCGTCTGCGTCGTCTCCGCTGATGCGCCCGAGCTTGTAGCGGCTGAGCTCGGCCACCTTGTGGTCGTGTGCCGACACCTCTTGTTCGCTCGCGCCACGTGCAAGCGGCGACAGGTCGAAGAGCGCCTTGGGCGTGGCGGGGCAGTAGAGGTTCCCGTCGAAGCAGATCGCACCCTCGTGGGTTCCCTGCATGCCGCGGTCGTGGGGGTGCAGGTCCATCACGAGGCTCGCACCGGCTGCGCGAAGCGCGAGCGCGAAGTGCTCGGGGACCCGGTGCGCGTACCCCGAGTCGGCCACCACGTCACCGAGGGGGATGCCTGCTCGTGGCATCGCCACCATGACGCCGACCATTTCGGGCACCGGGTCGTGGTCGCAGCCGACGAGGTTCATCCGGCGCACGAGCTCTGCGACGCTTCCTTCGCCCTCGTCGTGCACCATGGTCGAAAGCGACAGGTAGTAGCCGAAGAACAGCTCGTCCTTCTCGCCCGGCCCCCCGCCCTTTCTATGCCCCCAGGCAGCCTCCTTGTCGGCGTAGGTGCCTGTGGGCTTCTTGTGGCGGGTGGAGAAGGACTCGACGTCGGTCCAGTCGACCGCCAAAGAGCGCGACGCGTCTTTCATCGTGCCGGGCACCGAGGCCTCGACGAGCGCGTCGAGGACACCTTGGAGCGCCTCGGTCGCGGCGCCGTCGGGCGTCTCCTTTGCGAGCGCGCTGACGAGGAGGTGAAAGGTGCGTTCCACCTGACGATACGTGAGCGTGTGCGGGCGGCCGTGCCAGTCGACCACCACCCCGAGGCGCAGACGATCGGCCTCTTCCAAAGAGCAGAGCGCCGTGTGCACGCGCGTCAAGTGTGCGGGCCGTCCGTCGCAAAGGGCCACGAGCATCCCGAGGAGCAGCGTGCGGACGCAGAGCTGGCGGGGACGGACCCCCAAAGAAAGGAGCTCTTCGATGCGGGGGGCGATCCCCGAGGCGTCGACGACGGCTTCTGCGCGCCCGAGGTCGGCGCTCACCACCTGGCTCCGAGAAGCGCCACCGCGTCGTGTTCGTCTGGGGAGACGAGATGGGCCACGAGGTCCCCAAGACGCTGGGAGCAGGTGATGCCGGCCGCGTCCATGAACGCTTTGAGCCCGATCGTCTCGGCCACGGCCACGAGCCAGGTGGCCCGCAGGCGAGCGATCTCGAGCCGTGGCAGATCCCGCCCGCCAGAAAGCGACGCGGTGAGCGGGGTGGTCACGTTGCGTCGGCTGACAGATGTGCCGCCGATCAAAAGGCTGCCGCCGGCGAAGCGGGCGGCCGAGTGGAGCCGGTCGTGATAGTTCGACAGCACCGGCACGGCCCGGGGTCTGCGGCCTGCTCGCACCAAGACCACCACCCCGCCCGAGCGCCAGACGACGTCGGCGCCGGTCACGGCCTTGAGGTCGCAGCCCACGAGCCCCGCCCCCGCACCAAGGCAGACGAGCGCCGAGGTGCGCATGCGCCGGGCCTCGGTCGGCTGGGCGTCCGCCAGGGAGAGGTAACCGGCGATCTCGGCTTTCGAGTAGGGCGCCTTGGCGCGCTCGCGGCCGAGCCACAGCGGCGGCGGGGCGCACTCGAGCGCCCGGGCCATCGCCCGCAGGTTGGACCGCACCGTGCGGCGCGTCGGCGCCGACAGCTTGGACACCGAAGGCGCACAGCAGCGCTCGACCACAGAAGGACGGAGCGCCACGGTGGCAGTGAGCTCGAGGCCGATCGACTCGCAGAACGCCCCGAGCCGGGAGGCGGCGAACAGGTAGGCCTTGGCCCGGTTCGGAGTCGGCGGCCCGGCAGCTGCGGTCAGCCCCTTGGCGAAGTCGGCCGCAGCCAAAGACACCGTGTGCGAGCTGAAGCCCTCGATCAGTGCCGCCACCTCCGTCGATAGCACACCGTATATATACTGTGTGCTATCGGACCGGTGGGGGATGCTCGTGGGAAGGTGGAGCGTGGCGGTCAGCCCGAGGCAGCGAAAAGAGCAGGCTCGCATCGCCACGGCCCTCGGGGAGATGGGCTTCGTCCTCCCCGGCAGCCTCACCGAGCGGTACTTTTCGTGCACTCATGCCGGCTGCCACTGTCACGCCGACCCCCCGGTCCTCCACGGCACGTACCTCCAGTGGAGCCGAAAGGTCGCAGGAAGGACCACGAGCCGCACGCTC
>JAJYMD010000119.1 GCA_021787255.1 Actinomycetes bacterium
CTCTCCTCTTCCCCGGGCTCCCGCCCGACCTCTCGCAGCGGCACACGAACTGCCGCTTCCACCCGCGGTGCCAATTCGCGACCGACCGATGCCGGGAGGAGGAGCCTCCGCTCACCGAGGCGACGGACCCGGGTCTGAACGGCGGAGCGCCACACCGGTTCGCCTGCTTCCACCCCGTGAACGTCGAGCACCGGTCGGTCGCCGTGGAGGTGCGGAGCACCAGGGAAGAGGAGAGCGCCTTCCTCGCCGCCCGTGCGGCCGAGCTCGAGCAACGTCCTGAGCTGCTCGGAACCGACGAGCTCGTAAAGGAGTTCCCGGTCATGAAGGGGGGCGTGTTCCGGCGCAAGGTGGGCACCGTGAAAGCCGTGACCAAGGTCTCCTTCAGCATCAAGAAGGGCGAAGTGTACGGCCTCGTCGGCGAGTCCGGTTGCGGGAAGACGACCGTGGGCCGGCTCGTGGTCGCGCTCGAGCGCGCGAGCGCGGGCAAGATCCGCTTCGAGGGCCAGGAGGTCCAGGAACTGCGCGGGACCGCGCTCCGCCGGCTCCGGCGGGACGTCCAGCTCATGTTCCAGGACCCCTACGCCTCGCTGGACCCCCGGATGCGGGTCGGCACGATCGTCCGCGAGCCGCTCAAGGTGCAGCGGGTCGGGACGCCCGCCGAGCAGCGCAGGCGCGTCCTCGAGCTGATGGACGAGGTGGGGCTGAGCCGCACCTCGATCGACCGCTACCCTCACGAGTTCTCCGGCGGCCAGCGCCAGAGGATCGGCCTCGCCCGTGCGCTCGCGCTCGGCCCGAAGCTGATCGTCGCCGACGAACCGGTCTCCGCGCTCGACGTGTCGATCCAGGCCCAGATCCTGAACCTGATGAAGGACCTCCAGGACCGCCACGGGCTCACCCTCGTGCTGATCTCCCACGACCTCGCCGTCGTGCGCTACATGGCCGACACGATCGGAGTGATGTACCTCGGCAAGCTCGTCGAAACGGGGCCGGCCCACGAGGTCTACGACCGGCCGGCGCACCACTACACGAGCGGCCTTCTCGACGCCGTCCCCGACGCCGACCCGGCGAAGGCGAGGGTCAAGGTCCGGGCGAAGGGCGTGCGAGGCGAGCTTCCCTCCGCGGTCGACCCGCCGTCGGGCTGCCGGTTCCGCACCCGCTGCCCGCGAGCCGAGGAGAAGTGCGCTCTCGAGGAGCCGCCCTTGCTGGACTTCGGCAACGGGCACACCGCGCTCTGCCACTTCCCCCTTCAGACCCCGGTCTCCGTCAGGGTACCGGCGGCGCCGGTCACGACGACGGCGACTGTGTAGCACACTCAGCGTCGCTGGGTCCGCACCTCGAGCGCGTCACGCAGTGCATCTCCGATGAAGTTGAACGCCACGACCACGAGGATGATGAGGACGCCAGCCGGGTAGAGCTCCCACCACCAGCCGTTGCCGGCGGCGTTCACGCCGTTCGAGAGCATCGTGCCCCAGTCCGTCCCCGGGGCCGGAATGCCGAAGCCGAGGAACCCGAGCGCCGCGAGGATGAGGATCGATGTGGCGACTTGGAACGTCGCGAACACCACGATGGTCCCGACTGCGTTCGGGATGATGTGGCGTCCGATGATCCGCCCTCCCCTGCCGCCCATCGCGCGCACGGCCTGCACGTACTCACGCGTCCGGAGGGTCAGCGTCTCGCCGCGCACGAGGCGCGCAGGGACGAGCCAGCTGACGCCGGCGATGACGAAGATGAGCAGCGGCTCGGAGCTGTGGAAGATCGTCACGAGCGCGATCAGCAGGAAGAGGACCGGGATCGAGAGCACGACGTCCACGATGCGCATCATGAGCGCGTCCAGCCACCGGCCGAAGAACCCGGCGACGGCGCCGTACACGACACCGACGACCGTCGCGACGAGCGCCGAGAGCAGGCCCACGGTGAGCGAGGCCTGACCGCCGTACATGAGCCGCCCGAGGACGTCGAAGCCGGTCTGTGTGGTGCCGAGCGGGAACTTCCCTGTCGACCCCGGAGGAGCGTTCTCCGGGTTCAGCAGGGCGAGCTCCTGGTTCGTCTGGTTGGTGTGGTAGACGAGGGGTCCGACCCAGCAGAACAGGACGATGAGGACGAGGAACGCGAGGCTTACGATCGCGAGCTTGTGCTCGACGAACACCCGCAGGATCTGCCGGACGAGGCCACCAGTCGAGCGCGCCTCGCCACCCTCGGGAGGTCGCTGAGCTCCGGGAGCGCCGGCGACGCTCGGTGCCTCCGAGACCGCGGGCTGATCGGGGACGACGAGCTCGTACCCGACGCGAACAGGGGCGAGCGAGCCTGTCGCGCCCGGCCCGGGCCCAGGGGCGCTCCCCAACGGATCCGTCTCGGTCAAAACGACCCTCCGTAGCGGATCCGAGGGTCGACGATGACGTACAGGATATCGGCTGCGAGCGACCCGATGACGGTCGCCACCGTGATCACGAGCGTCGTCCCGAGCACCGTCGGGATGTCCGCGTTCTCGGCGGCCGTCACGGTCAGCAAGCCCATCCCCGGATAGTTGAAGACGGTCTCGACGATGACCGCGCCGCTCACGATCCCCGGGAGGGACAAGCCGAGCAGCGTGATGATGGGGATCAGCGCGTTGCGCAGCGCGTGCCCGTAGAGCACTCGTCGGCCGCTCGCCCCCTTGGCCCTCGCCGTTCGGATGTAGTCCTCCGCCATCGCGTCGAGCAGCGAAGAGCGCATGTAGCGACTGAACCCTGCGATCGTGAGAGCCGCAAGCGTCACCACCGGGAGGATGAAGCCCTTGGGGTCGGTCCACACTGCGAACGGCGATGCGTTCGAGGGGGGCGAGACCGGGAGCAGCTTCGCGTCGAACGAGAACCAGATGATGAGCAGCGTGGCCAAGAAGAACGACGGCATCGCATAGAGGACGAAGGCGAGCCCGGTGAGCGCGTAGTCGCTCGGCTTGTTCTTCTTCACCACCTGGATCACCCCGAGGGGGATCGCGACCACGAGAGCGAGGACCGTCGAGGTCCCGACGAGGACGAGCGTCTTCGGCAGGCGGGTCGCGATGACGTCCCACACGGGCTCCGTGAACTTGTACGAGTAGCCCAGGTGCAGGAGCGGCAGTCCGATCAGGTAGTGCCAGAACTGCACCCACAGGGGCTGTGTGAGCCCATTCGCGTGGTTGAATTCACGGATGAGCCGGGGCGTCGACTTCGGGCCCAGCACCGCCTTCGCCTCGCCACCGGGGATCAGGCGCGACAGCAGGAACACGATGATGATGACGCCGAGGACGACGACGATCGCCTGGAGGAAGCGGCGGACCAGGTAGCCGGTCATCAAACCTCAATCTAATCCGGCACGATCTTTCGCACGGTCGCGTCGCCGCTCGGCCGACCGATGCACCCGGTCACAATCAGTGGTATGCCTTCCACCTGTCGGACCCCAGCAGCGGGCCTGCCCGGTTCAGCCGGACGTCACTGCGTGAAGCCCGACCGTCGCGGCACCCTCCGACACCGGGGGCGGACCGGGCGCCCGCCGAGGGGGCAAGAACCCGGCCCGTCCCCGTCGCGCCGCGTCGAGCGCGACGCCGGTTCGGCCAGATCACGTCCAGTGGAATGTGGCCGGTGTCAGCGTGTCGAGCGGGTCCATCGGAGCGACGCCCTTCAGATGCTTGTGGACCTCGTACAGCCGGACCCCGGTGTTCTGGAAGACGTAGGGGAGGTGCTTCTCCTCCCAGTTCTCGTACTTGAACAGGTTTGTGGTCCCCGTCTCGGTCTTGACGATGAGCTGTGTGCTCGTCTTTGTCTGCCACAGGCCGGCGTTCGAGCTCGCGTGCGCCGCGAGGAGCTCTGTGCCAGAGGGGTAGATGTCCGGCGAGTACAGCCACGCGCCCCAGTCGTTCAGCTCCCACTTGCAACCCTTCGGGCACGGCGTCGCCTCGGCATAGACCGTGTTGAACGTCGCGGACGACAGGTTCAGACGGATCCCCGCCTCCGACGCGGCAGCCGCGTACGTCGTGTCCATGATCTTGAGGTTCGAGGGCTCGGTCGAGTACACGAGTGTGAACTCGAGCTTCGCACCCTTCTTGATCCCCTTCCCGCACTCGCCGACGCCGGCTCCGGGCCTCTTGCAGGTGTCCACGCCGCCGGCCACGACCTGCCAGCCATGGGACCTCAAGAGCGCCTTCGCGGCCGAGACGCTGTAGGGGTACGGGTTCACCAGCGCTGTCTTGGACAGGAACGGGGACTTCAGTTCGTCCGGGATCATCCCGTAGTCCGGCGTGCCGTAATTCTTGTCGACCTTCTTGATGAGCAGTGTCTGGTTCATGAGGTGCTGCATGGCCTGACGGAAGTACAGCTGGCTGAAGATCGGTCCCGCGTTCCCTGTGTCACCGGTCGACTTGAAGTTGTAGGGGAAGTATGTGATCTGCCATGTCGCGGAGGGCGCCAGTGTGTATGTGGCCGCGAGACGCGGGTTGTTCGGACCGGGCACGGGGAGGTGCCCCGGCGTGCCGGCCTTCTTCGCCGGCACCGTGATCTCTGTCGTGCCGAGGTGCCCGACGTCGAGTGTGCCGGCCGCGAGCGCGTCGAACATCGCCGATGTCGACGTGTACGCCTTGTCGATGTACTCCTTGATCTTCGGCTTGTTCGGGCCCGAGTACTTCGAGTTCGGCACCATCGTGAAGTCGACTGTCGGGGTGAACGACGACAGCCGCCACGGGCCGTCGACGACGCCCCAGATCTTGCTCGTCGCGTAGGTCGGGAAGGCGTTGATCGTCTTCTTCGGGTTTGTCGGATCGAACCCGGACTGCTCCGACAGGAAATCGTAAACTGCCTTGCACTTGGCGGCGTTGGGCCCCTTCGGTGTGGTCGTCGAGAACGGTGCCTTGGCACAGCCTGCCGACCCGGGAGCCGCCTTGAGCGAAGTCACTGTCCATGCGAGCGGCAACGGAGTGATCGTGGACAGCTCGTTGTAGAGGAACCAGTGCGGGTTCATCGACATCTTCATTGTGAACTGGATCGTCGTCGGGCTCGTGATCTCGATCGACTTCACGCTTGTCGGCAACGAGAGCCCCCCTGAGAACCATGCGGCATAGGATGTGGGCTTCTGGTGCCACATGTTCATCCAGAAGAGGACGTCTGTGGCGTCGACCTTCTCTGTGTCCGACCACTTGTAGCTCTTGAGGGTGATGGTGATGGTCCTGTCCCCGTTCGAGAACTTCGGCAGGTCGGCGAGCGAGAGCCTCGTGTTCAATGTGATCGAGTCGTGGCTTCCGAACATGTAGAGCGGCCGGTACATGTAGTACTGGAAGTAGTCGATGTTCGCCACGGCGAAGTGTGTGAGCGCCATGAAGGGAAAGATGTAGTTCGGCGGGGAGCCTGTCTGACCTGCGTCGACGACGACTGTCTTTGTCACCGCCGCTCCGGCCGAGGACGCCGAGACCGAGATCGCGACGGCCCCCACGGCGACCATGGCGAGGCTCGCCACGGCGGTGCCGAACAGTCGCGTGACCTGGAGGCGTTTCCGCATACCCATTGGCTCAGCTCCTTTACTCTCTTTCTTCTCTCACGACTCTTTCTTCTCTCCGACTTGGCGCGATCTAGCGGTTCCCCGGGCGGCGCATCGGTCGCGTCCCGGCCGCACCGGTCGGTGTCTCCGGGGTGCCCCGAAGGAGCTCCCAACGAATTCTGCGGAACTGCAACCCGGCATGCCGCCGAACATTCATGACACCGTAACACCAGTCCCAACGATCCGCAACCCCTGGGCGATATAGGAGCACCGCCGGCTGCGTGGATGCAGCACCTCTTCCAACGCAGCTGCAGGACGCGTCAGGTGGTGCGTCGCGGCTCGTCGGACGTGTCCGTGCGCCGAGCGAGCCGCTCGCGTAGCGCATCGGCCTCCACGTCGAGACGTGCGAGCACCCCTCTCACGATGCGCCGTTCGGCCATCCCGCCGACCACGGGCAGCGCGACGACGAGGTCCCCCTCGAGCTGTCGCCGCGTGGACGCGCCTGCCGCGTCCAGATCGGGGTGGTCGCCGCCTGCCGCGTCCAGATCGGGGTGGTCGCCGCCTGCCGCGTCCTCCTCGGGCACGAGCAGGAAGTCGGCGTGGCCGTGCAGGAGCCGCGGGTTTGCCTCCGCCGCGAATTCGAGCCGCCCGCCCGACTCGCCGACCACGTGCACCTCCTGGGTCCACGTCAGGCGTTCGCCTCCGATCAGGCGTTCGGCCAACGGGTCGAGGTGGCCGGTGAACTCGTAGCGCAGGAGGACCCCGCAGTCCGCAGGGCCGCCGTGGAGCCGCACGTCGGCGCCGCCCGCCGCCTCGATGGAGCGCGCCTCGAGGAGCTCGAGGTCGGGAAGCTCGAGGGCTCGGTAGAAGTCGGGATCCGTCAGCACGGCGGCGACCGCCGCGGGCGGCGCGGGAAACCGGTGCACGGCGGTGAAGCGCACCTCGGCAGCGAGCCCTCAGGTCACCGTCGCGGCCAGGTCACGCAGACCGCGATCGTCGCCACGCGCCGCTGCACGTCTCGACACTACGACGCGCGGCGCACACGACCGGCCGTCGCACGAGGCGCGCAACGGCCAGCTCTGCGCCGGCGCAATGGCCGTCAACCCGTATCGTCACCTGGGTGACACGGGACGACGCCCCGAACGACGGCCCAGCGCTGCCGCCGACGCCTGCCGACCTCGAGTGGGGTGCGTTCTCCGACGACGCTCCCTGGATCGTCGACCCGACAGGTCTCGAATGGCGAAGCGGGCTCGCCGCGCTGCGCCTTGCGACTGCGGCAAAGACTCGAGCGCTCGCCCGAGCCCGTGCCCTGCCTCCGGTCGCAGCCGCGTGGCGCGTCGCCACCATCCTGGGTCCGGCACTGGGCATGTGGTACCTCGTCGATCGTCGCCACGGCAGGAGCCGGTCGCGCGGCGGGCTCTCCCGGAGGTTGCGGGTCGCGTTCGAACGTCTCGGTCCCACCTACATCAAGCTCGGCCAGATCCTCTCGGCCGGCGAGGGGGTCTTCCCCGAAGAGCTCGTCGAGGAGTTCCGCCTCTGCCGCGACCAGGTGCCGGCGGAGAGCTTCGAGACGGTCCGAGCGACGGTGGAAGAAGAGCTCGGACACCCGTTGGAGGACGTGTTCTCGTCGTTCGAGGAGGTCCCGATCGCGGCGGCGTCGATCGCGCAGGTGCACGCGGCCCGCCTCGTGAGCGGCGAGGAGGTCGTGATCAAGGTCCAGCGCCCCCAGATCGCGCGTCAGGTCCGGCGCGACCTCTCGGTGATGGCATGGCTCGCGCCCTTCCTCGTCGGCAGGATCCCGGTCACGGCGCTCGCGAACCCGCCGGCCTTGATCGAGCTCTTCGCCGAGACGATCGGCGAAGAGCTCGACTTCCGTCTCGAAGCCGAGAACATGCTCGACGTCGCGCGCGTGCTCGCCCGAGCCGCTCCTACAAGAACGAGGCGCGCGCTCGTCGTCCCCCGCCCACATGCGAGGCTCGTGACCCGCCGAGTCCTCGTCATGGAACGGCTGCACGGCTACGCGTGGGGAGATGCCGCGACGATGCGTGCGGCCGGGATCGACACCGCCCAGGTGCTCATGGCCACGCTGATCGCCTTCTTGGAGGGGCTCGTCCTCCACGGGGTGTTCCACGGCGACCTGCACGCCGGCAACCTCCTCGTGCTCCCCGACGGGCAGGTGGCGCTGCTCGACTTCGGCATCACCGGCCGCCTCGACGAGCGCGGCCGACGGGGCCTCCTCCGGCTCGTCATGTCCGCTGCGACCAACGACGTGAGGTCCCAGGTCGAGGCCATGCGCGAGCTCGGCGCCCTGCCGGAGGACGTCGACGTGGACGCCGTCATCGCCGACCTGCGGCTGGACCAACCGGTCGTGGACCCCACCACCATGGACGTCGAGCAGCTCACCCGCGAGATCCGCGAGATGACCAAGTCGCTCCTCGGCCTTGGGGCCAGGATGCCCAAGGCGCTCATGCTCTTCGTGAAGGACATGCTGTTCATCGACAACGCGATGGCCACCATGGCGCCCGACGTCGACGTTCTCGGTCAGACCGTCGCCATCCTCGCGCACCTCCAGTCGCGTCACGGCGAGCGCATCGCGCGCGATCTCGGCGTGAGCCCCTCAGCCCTCGGGGAGGTACAGGCCGCCGGCATCCGCAGCTCGTTCGGGCTTGGGGACGACGTCCAGCAGCTCACCCACCGCGAGATCCAAGCGCGCAGGCGGCTGATCAGCACGCGCCTGCGCGAGCAGCACCGATCGAAGGAGCGCGGCGAACGCTGACCACGTCGCGCTCGATCCTCGATGCTCGGCGGTCCGAGAGGAGCCGGGAGCCCGGCTACGAACCACGCCAGAGCTACGTCAGAGCTACGTCGACGAAGCGGCGGGGGGAGCGGCAGGCGGGGCCGCACCCGACCCCAGTGCGCCGGAGGCACCGACCTGGGCCTTCAGCGCGGCAAGCTCCGCGTCCACGTTCGACTTCGCGCTGACCTCGTCCAGCTCCTTCTGGATGTCGTCGGTGGTGCCACCGACGTCCTCGAGCACCCCGGACTCGAGCAGCTCGTCGGTGGCCTGGGCCCGCGACTGCATGGTCGCGATCTTGTCCTGCGCCCGCTGCAACGCGGCGCCGGAGTCACTGAT
>JAJYMD010000480.1 GCA_021787255.1 Actinomycetes bacterium
TCTCTCTTCCTGGGCGCCTTCGATCACGAGCCGACCGTCCTCCTCGTCTCGTCGCACGGGTCTCGGCGTCCTAGTCGGCAGTTCGTGCTCAGTTGATGATCTTCGCCAGGTCGAACACCGGCAGGTACAAGATGATGATGATGAAGCCCAGGAAGGCGCCCAGGGCGAGCGACATGAGCGGCTCCATCGTCGAGCGCAGGGTCTTTCGGATGGACTGGAGCTTCGACGAGGTGAGCTGGCGGTAGTTCTCGAGCTGGCCCGGGAGGTCCCCCGAGGTCTGGGCGACCTCGACGACCGCGAGCATGTCGTCGGGGAAGACCCCGGTGCGCGCGAGCGCCGCGTGCAGCTCTGCCCCGCTCGAGGCGAGGTCCTCGTGGACCTTCACGAGCGCCTTGGAGAAGACGGCGTTGGGGGTCACCCGTGACGCCACCTCGACCGCCTCGGCGACGCCGACGCCGACCTTGGAGAGGACCGACAGGACGTCGGCGACCGAGGACAAGGAGTCCATCGTCCACAGTTCCTTCAAGTAGGGGAACGAGAGCTTCGCCCTGTCCAAGAGTGCCTTGGTCCAGGGCGTCCTGCGCACCTGGCGCACCACGAGCACGAGCGCCACGGCGGCGAGGGGGATGAGGTAGGCGTGGTGCACGACGGTGCTCGACACCGCGACGAAGACGCCGGTGATGCCAGGAAGCTGTGAGCCGAACTGCTTGTAGATCGACACGAATTTCGGGACGATCTCGAAGATGATCACGAGGAGCACCACGATCGCGATCGAGAGCACGACGGCCGGGTACATGAGCGTCGAACGCACCTCTCGGCGCGCTTCGGCACGGCGCGCCGAGAGGTCGGCGAGCCGCTCGAAGGAGGCCTCGAGCGCCCCGGCCTTCTCACCGGACTCGACGATCGCCGGGACGACCTGGCTGAAGGCCGACCGCACCTCGCCGAACGCCTCGGACACCGACGCGCCGTCGACGATGCGCCGTTCGATCTGGTGGAGCACCTTGCCGCTCGTCTTTCCCCGCCGCTGCTTGGCGACGACGTTGAGCGCGCGGGCGAAGGGCACGCCGGCCCTCGACAACGAGGACATCTGGGAGAAGATCGCCGCCTCCTCGTCCAAGGAGATGCGGTGGCGGATCTTCGACTCGACCGCCTCGCGCAGGTTCTCTGCGCGCGAGGACCTCGTGTCGATGAGCACGTAACCGTCGCCGAGCGACGCCGCGACGTCGTGCGGCGAGTCGGCCTCGAGACGCCCGCGCACCTCCTTTGCGCGCGTCGAGTCCCATGCCCGGTAGGTGTAGACCGTCACGCCGCTGCCCTCTCGACCGGGGGCTCGGGGCGGCCGAGCACGCGGATCGCCTCTTGGATGGAGGTCGCGCCCTCCTCGACCAGGTCGGCGGCGGACTGCCAGAGGGTCCGCATCCCCGCACCGACCGTGAGCCGCCGCAGCTCGCCCTCCGAGACGCGCGCGGCGATCGCGTCGCCGATCGGCCCCGCCACCTCGAACACCTCCCCCACCGCGAGGCGCCCGGCATAGCCGACGCCGCCGCAGCGCGCGCACGAGCGCGCGCCGGGGGAAAAGGCCTGGTGCAGCGAGATGCCGCCGTAGGCGAGCAACGCGGCCTCCTCGCTGCGCTCGAGGTCGAAGGGCGCGACAGGCACGCGGCAGCTCGGGCACAGGCGGCGGACGAGGCGCTGGTTGAGCACCCCGCGCAGACAGCCCGAGAGGCTGCCGGGCATCGCCCCCATCTCGACCAGGCGCCCGATGACCGAGGTCGCCGAGTAGGCGTGGACGGTCGCGAGCACGAGGTGGCCGGTCAAGGATGCGTCGACCGCGACCTTCGTCGTCTCTGGGTCGCGGATCTCCCCGACCAAGATCACGTCGGCGTCGGCCCGGAGCACGTGGCGCAGCGCTTCTGCGAAGTCGAGCCCGACCAGCGGGTTGACCGGCACCTGGGTGACCGACGGGATCCGGTACTCGACGGGGTCCTCGACCGAGACCAGCTTTCGCCACCTCTCCTCGCCGCCGGCGAGCTCGGCGATCGTCGCGTACAAGGTCGACGTCTTGCCAGCCCCCGTCGGCCCCGAGACGACCACCATCCCCCAGGCCGAACCCCACAGACGGGCGTACACCTCACGGGCGTGCCCTGACAGGCCGAGCGCGTCCAGGCGCAGCACCTCGCTCGCCGGATCGAGGATGCGCACGACCGCGGACTCGAGCCCCCACGTCGTCGGCATCGTGACCACCCGCAGGTCGTAGGTCCGCCCCTGGAGCGCCATGGTGGTGCGGCCGTCGGCCGCCCGAAGGTGGTCCGCGATGTTCATGCCCGAGAGCGCCTTCAGCCTCGAGAGCACGGCCGGGGCGATCCTGAGCGGATAGCTGCGCAGTGTGCGCAGCACCCCGTCGACGCGCAGGCGCACCTCGAAGAGCGACGCAGAGGGCTCGAAGTGGACGTCGGACGCGCCGGCGCCGATCGCTTCTTCGAAGGTCCGCACGAGCAGTTGGTTGACGAAGCCGCTGAGCGCCTCCTCCCCCGCCTCGAGCTCGATGACCTCCTCTTTCGTCGCGTCCGCGACGGCCGAGGCATCCGCCTCGCGCCGCAACACGCGCTCCCAGCGCCTGAGCGCGGCGTCCACCACCAGTGGGTCCTCCGCCAGCTCGAGGCGCACGGCCGCTCCCGCAGAGGTGAACCGGAGCCGGTCGATCACCTCGATGCGAGGCGGAGACGCGACAGCGAGCACGACGGCCCCGTCCTCGCGGCGCAACGGCACCGCCCGGGCAGCGACGAGCGCGTCGAACGACACGTCGGCGAACGCCGCGAAGTCGATGTCCTCGGCGCTGAAGGACGCGACCGGCCTTCTCGCCGCCACCCACGCCGCCCTGCGCAGCGCCTCGACGTCCTCTCCAGCCGCGTGCAGGTGTCGCAGCATCGACGCTCCGGTTGCCCCGACGCCCGCCTGGAGCCCCTGGAACCCGCCACGCCAACTGAGGGCGCCGTTGTCGAAAGCGAGACGCAGCCCGTCTGCGACGAGGTCGCTCCCGGTGGCGCCCTGGGCGCTCACTGGGCACCGCCTGGGGAAGAGGAGGTCGGCACGGGAGCCCCGGCGCCTTCCAAGTAGAAGGCATCCGCCTCGACCGACAGGTCGTAGAGCCCGCCTTGGCCCTGGGCCTGGGTGAGCGACAGCCCCCCCACCACCACGAGGCGGTTGCCGCCTGCGAGCGAGGTCACGAACCGCTCCAGCCCGCTCGTGTCCCCCTCAACCGAGATCTCGAGCGTGATCGTCCCCACCCGGCCGGCGTCCGCCCCTGCCCAACTGGTCGGAGCGTTCCCCGAGCTCGACACCGAGGCACCCGACGCACTCGGCGCGCCGAGAGCGCTCGACACCGACACGAGCGTGACCCCCGCCAAGTGCGCTGCCTGCTCGACGAATCCCACCGCGCCGGGACCCTTGGGCTGGGGTGGGAGCGCACGCTCCGCGCGTCGAGCCTCGGCCTCCAACGACGCGCGCTCCACCTTCGCCGCCGAGCCGGCCCGGATCGTCGCTTGGAGCGCCGAGCGCTCGGCGGTGAGCGCAGCCGCCTCGTGGAGCTGGCTCGACATGTGCTCCAAGACGAGGCGCTCGGGCACGGCGACGAAGACGACCACGCACCCGGCAATGACGAGCGCCCGCCTACGCCGAGAGCGGGTCCAGGATGGGGCGCTCATGTCGTCGACGCCCCGATCGTGAGGGAGAACTCGATGACGGTTGTCGACTCGGAGAGCGACGTCACGACCGCTTGGCCGAGGCCGGCCTTCTCGAGCGCGTCCGCCCAGCGCACCGGCAGCGATGTCGCTTTGGGCGGTGCGGTCGCGTTCATGACGATGGCCACCGAGGTGGCGTTGGGCGACATCGAGATGTCCGTGATCGTCGTTCCCGGCGGTGCGCTCGACAGCAGTTCGTCGAGCACCTGGGACCACTTGGGGGAGGACGCGCGTGCCGCTTCGAGCATCGCTGCTCGCCGCTCGACGTAGTGATGCAGTGCGACGTAGGGCGACACCGCGGCGGCCTGCACCTGGTCCTGGGTCAACGAGGCGCGCGCGCTCGAGACCGTGAGCGACGAGGCGACGAGCGGCGCCCCGAGCGCGACCGCTCCGGCGAGCGTGACGAGCCCGGCGCCACGCCAGTGGGCCCTGGCGCGCGACCACAGTGGCCCCGGGGACGCTTCTGCCCCCGGCCCGAGCGCCCGTACGACGGAGCCCTCGGGGTCGGCGGCGAGCGCGGCGACCCCGAGGCCGTGGACCCACGGCGAGCTGGTCGGTCCAGTGCCAGAGGTGATCTCGAGGCCGATCGGCCGCCGGGAGAGCCCGACCCCCCTCGATGCCGCCTCGCGGCTCAGCCATGGCCAGGCGCTCTCGACCCCGTCCCCGACGACCGCCCATGCGGCCACGGAGCGCCCGAGATCGGCCTGCCAGAAGCGCCCGGTCTCCGCCAGCTCGCCCACGAGCGAGCCGATCCACTGCTCGAGCGCGGCGACGTCGCGCTCGGAGCCACGCCCGGCCGCCACGTCCCCGAGCGAGATGCCCGGCTCGAACGAGCGCGACGCCAGGACGTCGATCCCTGCGGTGCGCAGCACGCGCGCCTTGACGGGGGCGCCTGTCACGACCACGAGCGCCTGGCAGGCGGACCTGCCGACGTAGAGCCACAGCCCGTCGGGGACGACGAGGGCGGGAACCGTGAGGCGCGCGAACCGCTCGAGCGCCTTGAGCCCGCCGCCACCGAGCAGGTCGTCTGGGATCGCAGCGACGAGGAGCCTCGCTGCGCCCCCCGAGGCGACTGGGCGGGGGCTGAAGAGGACCGCGCTCGTCGCTGGGTCGGTCCCTCGGTCCTTCACCGCCCGGAGCACCTGGGCTTGGAGCACGTGGACCGGAGCGTCGCGCACCTCGACTTCCTGGTAAACGGTGCGCGGGTCGTTCACCACCACGAGGAACGGCCTCTTCGGCTTGGCGCGCCGCGCCCACTTGCGCAGCGCCTCTTTGGCGTCGGTAGCCTCCACGCGCTCCAGGCGCACGCGCTCTGCGTCGCCGAGCTCGAACGCATGGAGGCATCCGCCGTCGAGGAGGCAGACGACCCGCGACCCCTCGCGTCGCGCCTCTCGGCGCTTCAGCTGTGCGCGCAGCGTGCGACGGCGCTCGGCCGGCGGAGCTTCGGCGTCGGGAATGGCCACGACCGCGTTGTCGTCTGCTGCGCCTCGCTACAGCTCACGGCGACGCCGCGACGTGCGCCTCGGCGTGCTGGAGCGCGTCGAGCACGCCCTCTATGGACGCCGGGACGCCGGGGTCGCCCCAGACGAGCGCCGCCACCCATCCGTAGGGCCGTGCCCAGAGCACCCCGTAGACGTGACGCGTGCCGATCGCGCCGGTGACGCGGCTGGCGGCGGTCACCCCGAGCCCGTGGGCGAGCACCGGAAGGCCCGGTCCGTCGAAGGCGACCACTTGGAGGCCGTTTCGGGCGCACCACTCCTCGGCCGCTCCCGAGAAGGCCACCACCGGCACCAAGGCGCTCGGCACCTTGGCCCCCAGCGCGCACGGCGCGAGGCCCATGACCCCGCCGAGCGCGCCTGGCGCAGGCAGGTCCGCCCACGACGGGTACGGCTCTGCCGAGCGCCTCGGCCCCGCTCCGCCGAGCCAGGCCACGAGGAGCCCGATGGCGGCGACGGCCACGAACAGCACGAACGCCACCCGCCCCCGACGCGCCGTCACGGCGTCTCCAGTGCCGCGGCCATCTGGATCACGTCGGGGACCTGGCGCAGGAGCGTGAGCGCGTGCTCGAGCATCTCGTTCACTTCGGCGACGCTCTTCTTGTGGGAGCGGGCGATCTCCTCGACCGATTCGGGCGGGCGGCCGCCCAGCCCGAAGCGACGGGTGAGCAGCTCGAGGGCGAACTTCGTGTGGGGGTTCGTCCCGATCCGCTCGAACATCTCGGCGATCTGATGCCTGCGCTCGTCGGACTCGATCCTCGCTGCGGCAGCGTCCTCGGCGCTCACACCGTCGCTGACCGCGTCGGCGAGCGTCACATCGTCCTCGTCGCCGTGCCAGGGCCGGTCGAGGCTCTCTGCGCCCTGGGCGCGCGCGAGCACCGCGCGCACCCGTTCGGGGGTGAGCATGATCCCACGCTCGACGACCCGGTTGCGCCCCCGCTCGAGCGCCTCGTCGTACTCGACCTCTTCTCCGTACTGGGCCTCGTAAGCCCCGGCGGCCATCGCAGCGAATCGCAGCGTCATCGCATGGTTCCACGCCTCTGCGAGCTGCTCGGCAGTCGGCGTCGACCCCGTCTCGAGCTCGATCGCCGCGATGAGGCGCCGGAGCCCGACGGCGAGCTCCCCGCCGTAGGAGCCCGAGACGATCGGAGCGTCGCGATAGAGCCGCAGCACGTACTCCTTCACGTGGAACGCCACGAACGTCGACAGCCGGAACCCCTTGTCCGGGTCGAAGTGCCGCAACCCGATCAAGAAGCCGAGCGTCGCCGCCTGCAGGACGTCGTCGCGCTCGACGCGCACGCCAGGCACGCGACGAGAGATCTTGGTGGCGAGGCTGACGATGAGCGCCATGTTCTCCCTGACGAGCGCCGCCTCGGCGTAGCGCGCCGCTCGCACCGCCCCTTCGAGCGTCCTCGCCGTCTTGGGATCGAGCGCCGTCCCGCTCTTCGAGCGCTCCTCGAGCTCCTTTTGCGCAGCCACGCCATGGCGAACCTGGCGGCACAGCACCATCGTGTGCTCGTACGACGGAGCAGGGGACACGCCTTTGGTGTCGGCAGCAGCGCTGCGCGCCAGCGGCCCGGCGCCTCTAGCACAGAAAGTTGAGGAAGTGGCACACGAGGCCGAACCCACCCACGGGGCTCGGCGTCTTCGCTGTGCCACCCGCTGCCTTCATGAGGGGGTCGAACTGGCTCCCGAGCGCCTTGGGCAGGTTCGCCTTGCCGCCCGCGGCGGCGTCCATGAGCGCCTGCGCCGCCGCCGGGCTGATCGCGCCCATCCCGCCCGTCGCGTGCTCGTCGGCCTTCACCTGGGCGTCGAAGAGGCCCGCAAGACCGAGTGTGGCGAGCGGGACCGCCGACCCGCGGATCGCCGCCGACTGGCTCGCCAAGAACCCCGAGAGCGAGGCAGGGCTCGCGAGCACCGGGCACAGCGCCTGGCCACAGCTCGCGAGGAACTGGTCGTAGGCGGCTGTGGCGGAGGCGCCGGGGCGCCCGCCGACCGCGTAGGTCGGGTTGACCGCGACCGCACCGTAGGCTGGTGCGCTCTGGCCGAGTGAGGGGACCCCACCACCTCCGAGCGTTGGGAAGGCGCCGAACGCGGCCCCCCAGACCTGCGCCATGTTCGGCGCGGCGCCGGCGGGAGACGGCGTGGCCGCAGGAGCCGGGAGCGACGGAAGCGAGGGGGCGTCCTTTGCCGACAGGGGCGCGAGTGTCTTGAAGAGCGATGTCTGCGTGGCGAGCGCTGGCGCCGAGGGAGGCGTTGATGTCGCCTTCGCCTGCACCTGCGCCTTCTTGAACAAAGAGGCGAAGGACTGCTCTTGTGTCGTGACGTCGAGCGAGGTCGCGAGTGTGCGCTCGAAGGACGCCGCCTTGGCCGAGAAGTAGTCCTCCCAGGCGCTGAGCGGCCCGGCGGCGCCCGGGGCCTGCCCGAGCGAGGAGACGGGCGGAAGGGCGGGGGTGGCGGGGAGCGCAGGCACCGGCGGCGTTGTGAGCGCGCCGGCGTACTGTGCCGGCACGGCCAGCGCACCGAGGGCCACCACCGCGCCGAACGTGATGCCCACGGCGAGCCGCACGGTACGCCGCCGCACCAAGGCGCGGTGCGCAACGCTTCCCCTCGAGACGGCAGATCTCGTGACGGCAGAGCTCATGGCGGGGAGCATGGCGGGGCCCCGATCAGCCCGCAGGCGTCGCGATGGCTGCGACCGGGGCGCCCGAGAGCGCCTCGACCGCGCTGTAGACATGCTCGAGCGCCAGGGGGAGCTCGGCGCTCGGCGCGCGCGCCGCGACGTCGGCCAGGTCCTCGAGCCTGACCGCGTCCTTCACGAACATCGAGAGCTCCGGCTCCTGCCACGCTTCGGGGCGCAGGCGGCGGAGCGCAGCGAGCTGGCGTCCGACTGCGGCGGCGAGGGCCTTCGCCTGGGACCTCACGCCTGCGAGGGATCCTGCGCCGATCTGGTAGTCACCGGCGGCAGAGAGGAGCGGCCCTTCGTCGGCGACGGCCTGCTCTTGGAGGCGTGCCGCATCCTGCGCAGCAGAGATCGGGGTCGCGAGCTGCCCGATCGCCGGCTGGCGCGCCGCAGCGACGTTGCGCTCGACGAGGCTCGGTGACGCGACGAAGAGGGCGCCAAGGACCCCGGCCGCTGCCACGAGCAGGACGAGCACGGCCGAAAGCGCCCCGAAGCGGGCGGGGAACGGTCGGCTGCGAGGCGTCGCGCCCCCGCCCGCCCCCATGGACGGAAGGCCCAAGGGCGGCCCCCCGCCTTCGGGGTCGAACGGGTTGGCGCTTCCGAAGGCGGGGTCCCCGCCGGCGCTCGACGACGCGAGCGCGTCGTCGAGGAGCGAACCGAAGCTCTGAGAGGTCATGGATCCAGCTTGGAGAG
>JAJYMD010000204.1 GCA_021787255.1 Actinomycetes bacterium
CTCTGCGCCCTCTGCGCCCTCTGCGCCCTCTGCGTCCGGACCGCCGTGGACGAGCGCCGTGATGCCCGAGTACGACGTCCTCGTCCAGCCCAGCTCGAAGGAGCGCCCGAAGGGCGCGGTGCCGAGCGGCGCGGCGACGTGCGCGACCCGGCTCGACCAGCCGGCGCGTGGCACGCTCCTGGTGGCCACCTGTTCGATGCCGACGAGGCCTGGTGCCGTCGCGGCGAGCCGCTCGAACAGCGCCCGCACTTCGTCGTCCCTGGGCGCTCGGGGGGAGCTCGCCGCCACCTCCCCGTCGCCGTCGCGCGCCAAGAGCAGTCTGCCGAGCGGCGACTGGTGGCTGTCGGTCGCCTGGATCCACCACAGGACGACCTGGTGCTTCGCCCTCGTGAGTGCGACGTAGAGCGATCTCAGCGCTTCCCCGCGCTCTTCTTGGCGTTGCAGCTGGAAGTGGAGGTCGTAGTCCGAGCCGCCGTCGATGCCTGCGACGTCGAGCTTGCGCCGCATCCCGTCGGCCGGGTCGTGGAAGACGACCGGTTGCCCCTTCTTCCCTGGCGCAGCGTCCCAGAGGAACGGGCAGTACACGACCGGGAACTCGAGGCCTTTGGAGCGGTGGATCGTGAGGACCTGCACCGCGTCGGCGTCCGAGTCGATCCACCGGCTGCGGTCCTCCGCCGAGGCGCCCTCGCGGCCGGCCGCCGCTTCTTCGATGCGACGGGCGAGCCACGCTCGCAAGGCGGTCGGGCCGTGCTGAGCAGCCGACGCCTCGACGTGGAGGAGCTGGGCGATGTGGCCGAGATCGGTCATCTTGCGTTCGCCGTCGCGCTCTTGCAGAAGACGGCCGGGGACCCCCTCGTCCGCGAGCACCGTCCGGAACAGCGACGCCACACCGCGCCGGCGCAGCAGCGCGTTCCATCGGTGCAGTCGTGCGTGCAACGCCTCCCACTCGAGCTCGTCGGCGGCAGCGACGTCGTCTCCGGTCATCCCGAGGAACGGCGTGAGCGCGACCGCGACCGCGCGGGCACGGCTCGCGGGCTGCTCGGTCGCTTCGAGCAGCGCCAGCCAATCCCTGGCGGCCGGCGTGGAGAGCACGCTCTCGGTCCCGGTGACGACCGCCGGCACGCCCGCGAGGCGCAGTGCCTTTTGGACGAGCCGGGCCTGCGCGTTGGTGGCGACGAGCACCGCGACGTCCCCAGGCGTCACGCGTCGCTCGACGCGCTCGGCGCCGTCGTCCGCGTAGCTCACGAGTCGAGCGCCGGAGCCGAGGACGCCGACGACGTCGGCGGCCAGGTCCTGTGCCACGAGCTCCACCGCCGACTGTTTGCGGATCTGGCCCGACCTCGTCGTCTCGAGCCCGGACTCCCTCGTGGGGACGAGCCGCGCCCGAAGCGGCTCAGCGGCCGGAGCGCCGAGAAGCCCCGGCCGCTCGTGCGACGGTGCGGCGGAGACCGGTCGGAACTGGATCTCCGGGTGGCCGAGCCGCACCGGATCGAGCAGCGCGTCGAGCGCCGCCAGCAGACCTGCGTCGCTCCGCCAGTTCTCCCCGAGCGTGAAGCGCCGTTCCGCCAGGCGCGCGGCCTCGAGGTAGGAGTGGACGTCTGCGCCACGGAAGGCGTAGATGGCCTGCTTCGGGTCGCCGATCAGGACCAGCACGGTCTCGCCCGTGCCGAAGGCGGTCCGGACCACGTCCCACTGGATCGGGTCGGTGTCCTGGAACTCGTCGACGAGCACGACCGAGAAGCGGGAGCGCAGGCGCGCGCAGGCGGCTACGCCACGGTCCGGGTCGTGCAGGGTGTCCTTCAGCCTGACCAGGAGATCGTCGAACGTGAGGAGGTCGAGGTCGCAGAGCCGCCGCTCGACCTCGCGGCGGACCACCTCGGCGAAGCTGCGCCGCAGGCAGGCAGGGGTGCCCTCCGGCTCGGGAACGAGTGGCGTCTCCGGGTTCGCCACCGCCCAGCGGGCGATCTCCAACGCGCCGTTCCGATCGAACGGCGGGACCCCCAGGCGCGACGTCCAGCGCACGTACACGTCGTCGACCGTCTGCTCGACGATGTCGTCGGGGTCCTCCAGCACGGCCGCTCCTGCCGGCACGCCCGCTTCTACGCCCAGCCCGCTCAGCATGAGCTGGCAGAATCCGTGCGTCGTCGTGATCGTCGCCTCGTCGAAGGAGGTGATCGCGGCGGCGAGGCGTTCCCGGCGCTCGGCCACCTCCCCTGGCGAGCCTCTCGAGAGGAGCTGGAGCAGCGAGTCCGCACAGAGCGGTTCGGTCGCGTCCTCGCTCGGGGCTTCGAGCGCGCCCCGGAGCGTGCGCGCGAGCCCTGCCTCGGCGGAGACGAGGCGTGCACGGACCCTGTCGCGCAGCTCGCCCGTCGCCATGCGCGTGAAGGTGACCGCGAGGACCTCGGAGAGGGGGACGCCCTCGGCGACGAAACGGGTGACCAGGGCGGCGATCGTGAAGGTCTTGCCGGTGCCTGCGCTGGCTTCGAGGACCGTCACGCCGGGTCCGGGCAGTGGACCACAGATGTCGAAGTGCCCGAGCATCGCTGGCCCGCTGGTTGGCTCACTCGGAGCCTCCGTCATGTGCGCTGCTCCCGCTGCTCCAGGCGGTCCAGGTGCTCTCGCTGCTCCAGGCGCTCGTGGGCCAACAGGGGCTCCCAGAGGCGGCGTGCGAGCCGCACGAAGCGCGACGGATCGCTCGCCCATCCCGGTCCGCACTCGTCTCCGCGCGCACGCTCTGCCAAGAGGTCGTCGATCGTGGTCTCTCCTCCCAGGACGAGCACGTGCTCCGGGTCGGCGGCTTCTCCGGGGACGTACGTCCCGGCATCCCAGGTCGTCCTGCAGGCGGAGCGCGGGTGCTTCCCGTCCCTCAGCGCCTCGGCGCACTTTTCCGAGGTCTTCGTGGGCAGCGGAAGCGGTTCGCACATGCCACGGTCGTAGAGGTCGACCAGGACCGCCAGTGCAGAGAGGGCGCCCGTTACGCGCTCCTCGGGCGTGCTCCCGAGCGGAGGAAGCTCTGAGGTCGCGACGCGAGGACCCCGCCCGGCGGCGGCGCTCCGCCCGATGGTCACGGCGCTGACCTCCTGCTCGGGGTGCGCGGCGCTCAGCGCGAGGAAGCGGGCCCACGCGGCGAGCCGGTGCTTCGGGCCGAGCTGGGAGTAGACGCACCGAACGATGCAGGCGTACGCCGCTGCGCCCGGGTCCTCGGACGCGCCCTTCGAGTAGACATCGGGCACCGTGCCGATCAGCGTGCGGCCGTCGGTGAGCCGGACGGCGACCTCGATCGATGCCGGTTGGCTCTCGGCCGTCCAACGGCGCGCAGCACCGGCCAGCGAGGCGGCGGTCTGCTTGATCTCGCGCAGCTCGTGGGCAGCGAGCTCTCCCGGCGGCAGGAGACCGCGGCCCAGTTCCGCGGCTTGGGCCTCGTCCATCGTGGCGCCGGCGAGCAACGCGCCGAGCATGCGGTCGCCCACTCCCCATCTCTCGAGCGCGTCGAGCGCGACCGGGAGCGCGTCCTTCACCTCGGCGGTGCTCGCGGTCCCGTACCAGCCGAGCCGCTCTCGGAGAAAGGCGCGCACGGGGTGCTCGAGGAACCTCACCAGCGCGTCGAGCTGGACGGTCTGCGCGTCGAGGCGATCGAGCGGGCGTGACAGGAACGGTCGGGGCTCTCTTCGCGGTTGCACGAGCGCGCGCGCACCCGCGAGATCGACGGGATCGAAGCTCCACGGCTGGTCGCCTGCGAGCCCTCCGGCGACGAAGTTCCGCCGGTCGAAGGACTGCAGGGGGTGCTCTACGACGACGTGTGCCCTCGCGTGGAGGTGCGGGGAGCCGTCGGGAACCCTGACCGTGCGATCCACGACATCGAGCAGCTCGGCCACCGGCACGCAGGGCGCTCGCTCCTGGTTCGTCCGGGGGTCACGGGCCTGGTAGGTGACGATCAGGTGCTCGGTCGCGGCGAGCAGCGCGTCGAGCAGCAGCTGGCGGTCCTCCGAGCGGGGGTCCCAGTCGCCGACGTGGGGTTCGGCGAGAAGGAGGTCGTCCCCGTCGTGGGCGGGGTGGCGCGGGAATGCGTCCTCGTCGAGACCGAGCAGCCCGACCACGCGGTGCGGAACCGACCGCATCGGCACGAGCGTGCAGAACGTGAGGTCACCGGTGCGGAAGCTCGCTCGGGTCGGACGGCCGCGAAGGCGGCCGTCGAGGAGCGCACGTACCTCGGCCAGGTCGAGCAGCGCCCGTGGGGTGTCCGCAGCGACCTGAAGGCGGTCGGCCGCACGCATAGCCGTCCCGACCACGTCGTCGAGGAGGCGGCGGAGCTGCTCGCGCTGCCAGGGCTCCCGAGGCGGGGGCAGAGAGAGGCTCTCGACGGCCTCGGCGATCGCCTTCGCCCAGTCCCCGACGGTGTGGGGGCCCCGCAGCCGGTCGATCGCCGCCTGCAAGCGCTCGACGAATTCTACGAACCGCCCTGCAAGGTCCACCTCGCTGCTCGGCACGTCGTCGAGGGGGAGGATCCCGGCGACCAGCCGCTGGCCCTCTTCGGTCATCGCGACGCCGAGCAGGAGGCGGTTGAGCCCGGCCTGCCACGTGCCGTCGCCGACCTGGTCGAGACCCCACGGGACACGGTGGGCCTCGTCGAGCCCCCAGCGGATGCCGCACTCCACCACCCAGCGCTCGAGCCTGCCGAGCTCGTCGTCGCCGAAGCCGAAGCGGCGGGCCACGGGCTCGCGGCCTGCCAGGTCGAGCACCTCGGAGGCCGTGACGCGCCCCGCAGCCAGCTCGAGAAGCTGCGCGGCGAGCGCGAGGACGGGGTTGGTCTGGCGCAACGACCGGTCGGCGAGCCGGACGCGGAGCTGCGGGGGGCCAGGCTCCCGTTGCCGCGGCTCACCCTGTCGGTCGTCGGCGTCCCGCAGATCTCCCGAGCCGAACACCGCGCGGACGAGAGGAGCGAACGATTCGATGTCGGGGCACATGACGAGGACGTCGCTGGGCTCCAGCGAGGGGTCGTCGGCCAGCAGGTGGAGGATCGCGTCCCGCATCACCTCCACTTGGCGGAGCTGGCCGTGGCAGGCGTGCACCCTGAGGCTGTCGTCGGCGGGATCGAGCGCTGGGCGCGGGTCGCCTTCGTGGTTCCTCCGCGCCTCGCCAGGCGCCCGGTTCGCGCGGACATCGGCTTGGAGTAGACGCAGAAGGCAGCGGCCGTCGGGAGGCGGCTCGGGCATCGGGAGGTGCTCGCCGCCTTCGACGCCTCGCGAGCGGAGGACGAGCTGCATCTCCCTGGCGTCTCGGCCCCACGAGCGGAGCAGCGGGTTGGCCGCGATGACGACCGTCGAGTCATCGCTGCGCTTGGACGAAGGTCGCGCCCGGGCACGCGCTGCGGCAGCCTCGATGGCCTCCCAGAGCACTCCAGAGGGGTGAAGCAAGAAGAGGTGCACGTCCCGGTTCCGTCCGATGGCCTCGAGCACCCGCAGATGGCTGGCGGGAAGCCTGGTCAGGCCGAACAGCGACAGCCGGGGGGGCAAGTCGAGCAGATGCGGCTCGGCCTCCAGCCTCGTCACGGCCGTCGCGAGACGCTCTGCGGGGCTGGGGATGCCGATCCGGCGCCGAAGCCGGCGCCAGAGCCGAGCCTGCCAGTGGTCATCCCGGCCCCCACCTGGCCCGTTCGAGCTCGTCACGCTTCTGGTGCTCCTCGAGCGCTCCAATCCTTCGGCCCAGCGCTGGACCATGTCGGGGCGGTGGACGGCGTAGCGGTCGTACAGGTCGGCCAGGTGGCGAACCACCGCGAACCGCCGGATCGTGACGGTCCCCTCGGGGTGCTCTGGGGAGCCGGCCTTCAGGTGCGCCACGAGCGGCTCCAGCCACGGGGCTGTCAGGCTGTCGTCGACCAATTCGAGGAGCGGCCACACCGAGCGGTCCGGAGGCCACGGGTCGAGCTCGGGGTCGAACCCGCAGGCGATCGCGGTGGCCTGTTCGACCATCGAGCCGGGGAAGGGGAACGCGACGTTCGCGCACACCCCCCCGCCGGCACCCGTGGCGCCCAGCCTGTGGGACAGGCGCTGCGCCACCCAGCGCTCCACTCCGCGGGTCGGCACCGCGACGATCTCTTCGGTCATCGGATCAGCCGGCGCGCACGCGAGGAGGTCCGCCAGGGCCTCCACCAGGCGGTCGGCGCGCTCGGCGCGGTGGACGACGATCACGCTGCGAGGCTACAAAACGGCCGCGACAGCGCCCTGAGTCGCTCTCGGGTGTCACGAGGTCCGTCTTCTCGCTTCTCGGCTCCGCGCTTCAGTGGCGCGGCCGACGTCGTCAGCGTCGCTGCAGGCGGCGCTGCCGCGTCAGGAGCGAGGCGGTCGGCTCACCAGGCGTCTAGCGGACGAGACCCCCCCTGTGGCGGTGCGGTTGGCCGAGGACCGCGGGTGCCTGCACGACCCGCGTTCATGTTGTTCAGGTGTACACTAGAATATCTGGACATGAGGGGCACGGCGACGGCGTCAGCAGAAATCGACCTACAAAAGGAGGCTCGCGCGCTCGGCGACCCAACCCGTCACCGGCTGTTCCGCTACATCGCCGAGGCTGGGGGTCCGGTCGGGGTCGCCGAGCTGACTGACCTGGTCCGACTCAACCACAATGCGGTCCGCCAGCACCTGGCCGTGCTGAAGGAAGCCGGGCTCGTGCTCGAGGAGGTCGAACAGCGCTCGAGGCCGGGGCGACCCCGCCTGCTCTACCGGCTGGCGCCCGAGGTGGCCGGGCGGTGGGGGACCCCTGGCGCGTATGCCTGGCTGGCAAGCCTGCTCACCGACGCGGTGCGTCGGCATCTCGAGCCTCGCCAGGTCGGCCGCCAAGAGGGTCACCGGCGCGCGGCGGAGCTGGCTGGTGGCGGTGAGCCTGTCGGCCTCCTGGAGATCGAGATGGAGCGGAGAGGCTTCAGGCCAGCGCGGGTGGAGCGGGGTCGGAAGGTCGAGTTCGTACTGGGACGTTGCCCCTTCGCGGATGTGGCGGGGTCCGACCCCGGCACGGTGTGCCAACTGCATCTCGGCCTGGTCGAGGGGCTGGCGGAGGGTCTGGGTGGGTTCGATGTCGAGAGGTTGGTCCCGAAGGACCCGCGCCGAGCAGGGTGTCGTCTCACCCTCCGCCGACAAGGCACGCTGGCAGGTTCCCGTTCTTGACCTTGTCCCGACTTCCGAGGAGTTGCGAAGTCATCGATCCCGCGTCAACGGGCTGGACCGGCCATGCGCAGCAGCACTGCTCCACCGAAGTCTGGCACCGCCGAGCTCGTCGCAGTCTGGCACTGCCAAGGAGAGCTCGCTGATGGAACCTGCTGACGAAGCGCGACGAGGTGGCGGGGACCCGGCATGCTGGGCGCACCTCGTCTGTCCCGAGTGTGGCGCGATCGAGGCCGAGGGGCACCGCGCAGAGTGTCGCTTCGGGCAGTCGGCCTACTCGGCCGGCTCGGACGCCGGGTCGGACGCCGGGTCGTCGGCTGAGACCTGAGACGTTCTCGGCTCGACGACATCGCGCGTCCTGCGACGCGGCGAGCTCGCTGAGGTCCGTTCCGGGGTCCGGCACACGAGCGGCGTGGATCGGCCAGTCCGCTCGGAGCCGCGCGTCGATGGCGTCCCCCACGTCCCAGACCATCCCGAGGTCGTCCCTAGGTCTCAGGTCTTAGGGGTCGGAGTCGCCTGCGGCGAAGATCCCCGGGGCACTGCGCGCGTGCACGCTCCAAGATGCAGCGGTTCGAAGGTCATCTGCCCCGAGCCGGCGCGAGCGCGCTCGACGAGGGCGACGACGCCCGAGAGGCCGGTGACCTGCTCGCCGGTGAGCCTGTAGCGGCGTGCGACGACGATCGGATCCGCGAAGACGAGCGAAGACGACGGTGTTGCCGTCGGCGTCCGAGCCGACCTCGGCCGATGGCGCCCGGCGGAGGAGCACGCGGGTCGGGAGATCCAGGGCGAGATCAGGAGCGGCCTGCATCGCCAGGGTGCCGACCGCGGGGCCGCCAACGAGCACCACCTGGGTGTCGGGCATCTCGAGGCTGCGGATCTCGCGCCGCTGCATGGTCGATCGTGGCGAGGGCTGTGATGCCGCCCGCCACTGGGGCATCGATGAGCCGCGGCGCCGTCTCGGCGACGCCGAGAGGGCTCGGGCGCTGGACGAGACCGGTTGGCACCAGTCTTGCCCGTTTGGGGGTCTACGTCTGCATGGGCGGTTCCGGGAAGCTTCGACCACCGCAGCTCGAACTGGATGTCACAGCTCGAACTGGATCTGGTCGGGGTCGCGGAACGCGCGGTGGCGCAGCGCCTTGTTCGCCGATGCGTCCATGGGCCCTCGGTGCCCGCCCAGGTCAGGGTCGGCACCTTCAGGGACGAGCGAGCCCGAAGGTGCATCGGACCGCGTGCGGCCGGGTCGCGATCACGAGCCCGCGAGGACGGGCCGGACGGCACCGGTTCAACCCAGGCCGCGCAGCATGAGGTTCCAGTAGAACGCCGGCAATCCGTAGCGCTT
>JAJYMD010000246.1 GCA_021787255.1 Actinomycetes bacterium
CTGGTTGAGCCCGAGCCCGACGAGGGCGCCCACCCCGCCCAAGAACATGAGGACGGCGGCCCGGGTGTCACGTCGCCACCACACGAAGAGGTACGCGGCCAGGAAGACCATGGTGAGGAGCACGAGACCGAGCCACAGGGCGTAGTCGTGCATGAAACCGTGCGCCCATGCCGTACGTCGAGAGAAGCTGTTCAGGTCCAGGTAGTAGCTCGTGTTCAGCCCCTGGGGCCACAGCACCTTCACGACGGCGGACAGGAGGTTGCCAGCGGGCATCGGTGCGTCGACGTCCTCCTCTTCCCGTTCGTCGTGAAGAACCTACCCACTGCGAGCGAGCACCACGCACGCATCCGCGGGGCGGCGTGCCGAGACGCCTGCAGCGCAGCTCAGCGCTGCGGCGCAACCGCCGACATCGTGATGAAGTCACGCGCCCACCAGGTCTGGAAGTAGCGCGCGGGCGTCCCCGCCATCTGGGAGATCAGCTCGGTCCCGTTTGTACCGTCGGCTTCCCCCCCGGGCGTCGCGGGCTTGTAGGTCGTGAAGTTGACCCATGTGGTGTTGATGTCGAGCTCCATCGCACGAACGCAGCCGGCGCGCGCCAGGATGTTGGCCAGATCGGTGATGTTCAGACCGGGACCACCCACGTAGACCAGAGCACCGTCGGCGGTGACGCCGAGACCCGACCGCCAGACGTAGACCGCGTTGCCGAGCGTCAAGCCCCACTTGGTCGTTGTTGTCGCATCCAGGCCTGGGACAGGCTTGCCGTCCTGGACGAGCAGGTCCAGGTTCTGGCGCACCGACACGACCGATCGCGTCATCGTCACTGTCTGGCCCCAGGCGCCAACCGTCGCCGCGCCGTTCCTGTACACGACGAAGGACGCGGCCCCCCTGCGCAACGGGATGATCGTCTTGCCGTCCGTGTAGTAGCCGCCCTGCGCTGTGGACATGAGGAAGCCGGCGTTGAAGGCGGCAACGAGCGTGCGCGCGGCGGAGGGGGAGATCGGTGCGGTGTGGGGGTAGGGTCCCCCGCCGGGGATCTGGCTCCCGGAGTACAGCGTCGCCCGGAGCAGCTTCGTGTCCATCCACGCGACGCCGACCACGTAGCTCGTGTGGATCGCGTCGGGGCGCAGCATCGTCTCGTAGATCGCGGGAATGCCGTCGACGAGCCTGCCGGCAGGCGACCAATCCCCCTCACCGGGAATGGGCGGCTTGGCGAACGGCACGAGCGGCTCGGGCGCCGGCAGGTGCGGCACGCCGGCGGCGGCCGTGACGGGCGCCTGGCTCGTCGGCCTCTTGATCTCCCCCGCCGGCAGTTTCCCGCCCACCTTCGGCGGGTGGTGCCGGTACCACTCGTTCTCGATCCAACGGACGATCCCGGCACCTCCGTGCTCGCGCACCCACTCGGCCCCACGGGCAGGAAGCGAGCTGCCGAGCATGGGGTTCGTGAGCGCCTCGCCGAGGGAGACCCCGACCCAGACGAGGAGCCCCACCACGATGAGCCCGATCACGGCGCGGACGCGGCGGGCCCGGAGCGACCGGCGGCGCTTGCTCCGTCGCGGAGCGTGGCGCGGGCCAACCGCAGGGCTCGTGCCCTCGCGAAGAGGACCGGTGCCGCGCACGTTCGCGTCGATCCTCGAGCCCAGCTCCGCCAGGCCACTGAAGCGCGCGTCGTCGTCCGGCGGCGCGGACAAAGGGGACCGGCGGCTCAACGGTGGCCCGCCCCTGTGACGGCCCGGCGACGCGACCCTGAGAACCCGCGGGAGCGCACCGAGGCACGGTACGACGCGCATCTGACGACGGCATGAACGCCTGCGCAGGGAGCAGGTGCGCAGCGCGGTTCTCCGGACCTCCTCACGTACGGGTGAGGCGCCGGGCGCCCCTCGGTGCGGTCTCGGGGGCCGTGCTCGAGTCCTCTCGCTCGCCACCCCCGCGCCGGGCGCCCCTCGGTGCGGTCTCGGGGGCCGTGCTCGAGTCCTCGCGCTCGCCACCCCGCTGCCTGCAAGGCACGCCGAGCTCGTCGCTCTCGGCCCACCTCTTCCATGACACCTCCATGCGCGCCCCTCCCAGGGGCGAGTCCTGGATGGACCAGGCGCCACCGGTCATCCGCACGACGGAGTCCGCGATCGCGAGCCCGAGCCCCGATCCCGTCCCCATCGGAGTCGCCCGGTGGAAGCGGTCGAAGACCTCTGCTCGCTGCTCGGGCGGGATGCCAGGGCCACTGTCGTCGACCCGCAGCGTCACCCTGGCGGGCGTCGACCGCACCACCACCGACACCGTTCCCCGGCTCCCCGCGTACTTGCACGCGTTGTCGACGAGCACCCCGGCGAGACGGTCCACGAGCTCGGGCGGAGCCTTCACGAGACCGGTGCCCGAGCCCTCGAACGCGAACCCGAGGGAGAGGGCGTCACGTGCCGCGACGGCCTCGAACCGCTCGACGCACGAGGCCACGACCGCGGCGACGTCCGCGACTTCGTCCTCGACGTCGGCGTCGACGCCGCTGTCGGCGCGCGCCAGCCACAGCAGGTCGTCGACGATGCGCCGAAGCCGGCGGCTCTCGCCGGCGATCCGGCGCAGCACCGCCTCGTACTCCTTCGGCTCGCGCTTGCGGCGAAGCGCGAGATCGACCTCGGCCTCGACCACGCTGAGCGGCGTGCGCAGCTCGTGGGAGGCGTCCGCCGTGAACTCGGCCTGGCGGCGCCGGACCAGCTCGAGCGGTGCCGAAGCCCGCAGCGCGACCAGCAGGGATCCGACGAAGGTCGCGAGCGCGAGCAGCAGGCCGAACAACACCTCGGGCACCAACAGCGCGCTCTGCACGCGCCCCACCTCTGTGATGTTCTGCCCCGCGACGAGCCAGCCGTTGCTCCTCGGGACCGCCGCGAACCGGAAGGTCGCCGCGCCGACGTGACGCGTCAGAGGTCCGGCGCTCCAGGTCCGTCCCGGAAGCCTGGGCGCCCCGACAGTGAGCGCCTCGACGTGGCCGTGCGCCGGGACGTACCAGTAGAAGATCGGCGCGTCGTCGAGGTCGACGCTGTCCAAGGGCGCCTGGTCGGGCCTCGTGGAGGTCGCGTGCAGCGAGAGGCGGCCAGCCTGGGACAGCCCGGCCTGGATCCGTGCGTCCACCTCCCCGGTGAGCCGGTGTGTGACGAAGATGCCGAGCCCGATCGCGCACAAGGTGTAGCACGCGACGACCACGAGGCTCGCCACCGACGCGACACGCGCGGCATGGACCCAGAGCTTGCGCCTGTCGCTCACGGGGCGACGACGCGGTACCCGCTGCCGCGCACCGTCTGGATCCTCGCGGTGCTGTGCGCGATCTTGGCCCGTAGCCGGCCGACGTGGACGTCGATCGTGTTCGACCCGATCGCGTCGGCCTCGTCGTCCCACACCTGGACCGCGATCGATCGCCTCGTGACCACGGCGGGCGATCGGCGCAGCAGCAGCTCCATGATGGCGAGCTCCGTGGTCGTGAGCGGCGACGGCGACCCGGCGACGGTGAGCTCCCGGGTCGCGGGATCGAAGCAGAGGTCGCCGACGGCGATCTTCGGAGCGACGGTGAGCGCCGGGCGGCGCTGCAGCGCGACCAGGCGCGCCAAGAGCTCGTCGAAGTGGAACGGCTTCACGAGGTAGTCGTCCGCGCCAGCGTGCAGGCCCGCCACCCGGTCCACCGGCGCGTCGCGCGCCGTCAGCATGAGGATCGGGGTCTTCACACCGAGCCGCCGCACCTCGTCGACGACCTCGATGCCGCTCTTGACCGGCATGCGCCAGTCCAGGATCGCCACCTCGTGCTCGTAGGCGCGCAGCCACTTGACCGCGGCCTCTCCGTCCGCGACGGCGTCGACCACGTAGCCGCTCTCGCGCAAGCCGCGTTGGAGCACTGTGCGGAGGCCCGCGTCGTCCTCGGCGACGAGCACCCTCATCGCTGGATCACGCCACCAGCCTACGCGGAGCCCAACCGGGCGGGAGGGCGGCCGGCGGCAAGAGCAGGCCGGTGCCCGACGACCAAGATGGGCGCATGGCCAAGCGCAGCGCCGGTCTCCTCCTCTACCGCCTTCTCGAGGGAAACGAACGCGCCGAACCCGGTCGCGGCGCGCACGTCGAGGTCCTCTTGGTCCACCCGGGCGGTCCGTACTGGACCAAGCGCGACGAGGGATGGTGGTCCATCCCCAAAGGTGAGGTCCACGAGGACGAGGAGGAGCTCGCGGCGGCCGAGCGGGAGTTCGCAGAGGAGCTCGGAGCGCCGGTGCCCGACGGGCCGCGCACGCCGCTCGGGGAGATCGTCCAGGCGGGAGGCAAGCGCGTCCGTGCGTGGGCGGTCGCGGGCGACCTCGACGTGGAGGCTTTCAGCGGCGGCACGTTCGAGCTGGAGTGGCCGCCGCGCTCGGGCAGGGTGCGCACCTTTCCCGAGGTCGACCGCGCGGTGTGGTTCGACCTCGGCACGGCACGGGTGAAGCTGCTCCCTGGCCAACGGCCGTTCCTCGATCGCCTCCGAGAGGCGCTCGAGGGCCCGGTCCCTCCTGCACGCCGAGAAACCAAGAAGTCGTGAGAAGTTCAGCCCTCGTTCACCTCGACATCACGGCGAGTTCAACGGCCCGTCCTACGGTTCCAGCAAGCCGGCACCAGCGTGGCGCCCGGCGACCGACAACGGGAGGGTGCACGTGGCACTTCGCAAGATCCCCCAGATCCCAAGGAACCGACCAACTGAGGCCTCGTCCCGCCGGGGGCACGTCCGGCGGCGCAGTGTCGCGCTCGCGGCGGTCGCCTGCAGCGCGCTCGCCGTCGCCTGCCTGACCGGCGCGTCGGGCCCGGCGCTCGCGGCGAAGCGAGGAGCGAGCGTCCCGCTCGTCGTCTACTCGGCGCAAGGCTACGACCAGGCGATGGTGAAGGCCTTCCAGCACGCGACGGGGATCCCGACGAAGCTCGACACAAACTCGACCGGTCCGCTGCTCGCCCAGATCCAGGCGTCGAGGAACAACCCGCACTGGGGGCTCCTGTGGGTCGACGGCCAGACAGCCTTCGCCGAGCTCGACGACGAGCACATGCTCGTGCGCGGCTTCGAGCCGAAGGTGGACTGGAACAGCCTCGGAAGAGAGGTCCTCCCGAAGGACGGGAGCTTCGTCCCCACGGGCATCACGTTCATGGCGGCGGTGGCCTACACATCGAAGGTCGTGAAGGACCCTCCGAAGTCGTGGGCCACACTGCTCAGCGCCAAGTGGAAGGGCGACGTCGGGATGAACACACCGACCCAGTCCGGGCCGACGTACCCGTTCGTCGCGGGGATGATGAACGACCTCGGCAGCATCGCGAAGGGCAAGCAGTACTTCGAGAAGCTGAAGGCGAACGGCCTCGTGATCCACACAACGAACGGCCCGACCCTCGCCGCCCTGGCCAGCGGGCAGATCGAGCTCGCCCTCGTCCAGAGCTCGGCTGCGATCGGGGCCAGGCACACAGACCCGAACCTGAGGGTCGAGTACCTGAGCCCTGTCACGATGCTGCCCTCCAACATCGGCATCGACGCCAAGGCGACAAAGACCGAGATCTCCGAGGCCGAGCGCTTCGCGAGCTTCGTCCTCACGAAGACCGGGCAGACCGTCATGAAGAACGGCACACCGACCGGCGACTCCCTCTACTACCCGGTGGTCCAGGGCATCAAGGCGCGTCCCGGGCTCCCGCCCCTCGGCTCGGTGAAGGTCCAGCACATCGACCCGTACGTGTGGGGACCCCGTGAGGCGGCGATCAACGCCTGGTTCGTGAGCACCATCACCAAGTGAGCCTCTTGGCGGGCCCCAGCCGTCCCGCCGGTCCAACCTCCTCCAGCCCCGCGGCGGTCCCCCCCGCCGCCGCGGGGCTGCCGGAGGGAGCGCCCGCGCCCCTCGAGATCGGCGAGCCACGCTCGACCCCGGCGAGGGAGAGGCACCGGCTCTCGGCCAGACAGCTCTCCTTCGCCGCGCACGGGCTCCGCTTCGGACTGTGGGGGCTCGTCGCCGTGTGCATCCTCGCGCCGTGCGCATGCTTCCTCGTCCTGTCGGTCTCGCCGAGGCTCTTCGACCAGGGGCCCCAGTGGTTCACCCTCGCGTACCTGAAGACGATCTTCACCGGAGCAGACGCCACCTCGATCCTCAACTCCCTGTGGGTGAGCGCCTCGGCCGCCCTGATCGGCGTCGCGATCGGGCTGCCGATCGCGTGGCTCGCTGAGAGGACCACGATGCCCGGCAGGCGTTTCGTCCCCTTCGGGATGTGGCTGGTGCTGCTCGTCCCCACCTGGCTGCCGGGGATCGGCTGGGAGCGACTGGTCGTGAAAGACGGCGTGCTCACACGCTTCGGGCTCGGTTCCACCTTCGTCACGCACGCGATCATGGGCCCGTTCGGCGTCGTGCTGCTGCTCGGGACGAACTCCGTCCCCTTCGCCTACCTCGCGGTCAGCGCATCGCTCGCGGGGCTCGGCCAAGAGCTCGAGGACGCGGCCCGCGTGCATGGCGCGTCGAGGCTCGCCGCGCTCCGCCTCGTGCTGCCGATCCTCGCTCCGGCCATCTGGTCGGCCCTGGCGATCGGGTTCGCTGAGTCGATCAGCGACTTCGGCGTGGCGTACACGCTCGCGTACAACTCCCACTTCAGCCTCGCCACCTACCAGCTCTACGCGGCGATCGGGAACTTCCCGCCGAGCTTCCCGGCTGCCGCGGCGATCGGCGTCGTCCTCGTCGCGTCGGTCGCGCTCCCGCTCGTCGTGCAGGCGAGAGCGCTGCGTGGCCGCACCTACGCGGTGCTCTCGGCGCGCACCCGTCAGGCGGTCAGGCGTCAGCTCTCCACGAAGGGCGCGATCCTCGCGGCGGGCTGCGTCGCGCTCTTCTACGCGATCGCGCTCGGCGCACCCGCCGTCGGTGCGGTGACCGGGTCGCTGCTCGCCGACTTCGGCGCGTCCGACAAGATCACCCTCGCGAACTATGCGGGCGTCTTCCGCATCCCAGGCGTGGCGGGGCCGATCACCCGGTCCCTCGCCTACGGAGCCGTCACGGCCTCGATCACGGTGGTCGCGGGCTTCATGGCCGCGCGCCTCCTGTCACGCCGGCGGACTCGGGCGACCGCGGCGCTCGACTTCCTCCTCCTCGCCACCGTCGCCCTCCCAGGCGTCGTGTTCGCCGCGGGCTACATCTTCGCCTACAACCTGCCGTTCCTCTCGCACATCGGGATCGACCTCTACCAGACCGTCTGGCTGCTCTTGATCGGCTACATCGCCTCGAGCCTCGCCACCAACGCGCGTGTGCTGGTCGGTCCGGTCTCCCAGGTGCACTCCTCGCTCCACGACGCAGCGCGTGTCCACGGTGCCGGGGCGGTGCGCGCGTGGCTCCGCGGGGTGCTCCCTGCCGTCTCCAGACCGGTCGTCATGGCCTGGCTGTTCACGTTCTGCGGGATCTTCCTCGAGCTGCCGATCAGCCAGCTCCTCTACGCGCCGGGATCGCCGCCCCTCTCGGTGGCGATCAACCTGAACCTCGCGGGGTACCACTTCGGCCTCGGGCTGGCACAATCGGTCGTCGCGGTCGTAGTCGCGCTCGGTCTCGTCTGCCTCGTCCTGCTCCTCTACCGGCTCCTCGCGCCGAGAGGCTGGCGACGCATCGGCTCGACCGCCCGTGGCTGAGCGCCTCGTCGTCGAAGACGCCTGGAAGGTCTACCCCGGGGGGAACCACGCCCTCAGGGGACCGAGCCTCTCGGTCGAGCCTGGCACCTTCATGGTGCTCCTCGGGCCTTCGGGGTCGGGAAAGACGACCCTCGTGCGCACGATCGCCGGCATCGAGCGGCTGACCTCCGGGCGGCTCGTGATCGGCGAGAGAGTGGTCGCCGACGGCCACGTCCACCTCCCCCCGGAGCGCCGGGACCTCGCGATGGTGTTCCAGGACTACGCGCTGTGGCCGCACCTGAACGCGCGCGACAACGTCGCGTTCGCACTGCGTCGGCGCCGGCTCGGGCGCGCCGACGCGCGCCGGCGTGCCTCGGAGATGCTCGAGCGCATGGGGCTCGGCCACCTCACGGACCGCTTCCCGGTCCAGCTGTCCGGCGGCGAGCAGCAGCGGGTCGCGCTCGCTCGAGCGCTCGTGGGCGGCACCGGCCTCCTCTTGTGCGACGAGCCGCTCTCGAACCTCGACGCCGACCTGCGTGAGCGCCTGCGGGTCGAGATCTCCTCGCTCGTGCGCGAAGCCGGCACCACCACCGTCTACATCACCCACGACCAGCTCGAGGCGTTCGCGCTGGCAGACCGGGTGGGCGTCCTCCAAGACGGCGTCCTCGTGCAGCTCGGCCCGCCCGAGGACATCTACACCACGCCCGCCAGCCTCTTCGTCGCGAGGTTCACGGGGCTCGCCGGCGAGCTCGAGGTGACCGTCCTCGGGCCGGGCAAGGCCCCCGGCTACGTCTCGGTGCAGCCCGTCGGCGTCGGAGATGCCCGCCCGATCGACGCGCGCAT
>JAJYMD010000419.1 GCA_021787255.1 Actinomycetes bacterium
ACCGTGGGACCCTGGTGCACGCTCATGGACGAGTACTTGGTCTCGCCCGAGACGATCGTGCGCGACCTGCAGATCGGCATCCGGAGGAGCGCCGCGTTCGGCGGGGCCATGGAGGTGGGGTACCTGCCGGACATGTTCGGCCACGTCGCCCAGATGCCCCAGATCCTCCGCCTCGCGGGCTTCGAGCACGCGGTCGTCTGGCGAGGAGTCCCCTCCTCGATCACCTCCACCGGCTTTCTCTGGGAGGCGCCGGACGGGTCGTCGGTGCGCGCCGAGTACCTGCCCTTCGGGTACGGCAACGGCTCGCTCCTGCCCGACGACGCCGAGGCGCTGGTCCGCAGGGTCCACAACCACCTCCAGCAGATCGGGCCCTTCCTCGTCTCGGACCTCTTGCTCATGAATGGCTCGGACCACCTGCCGCCCCAGCCTGAGCTCGGCCGCGTCGTCGCAGAGGCCAACGCGCTCCAAGACGACCTGCACTTCGAGATCACCTCTCTGCCCGCGTACCTCGCGCGGACCTCCACCGAAGGGCTCACGCGCTGGCGCGGGGAGCTGCGCTCGGGGGCGCGCGCGAACCTGCTCATGGGCGTGACGTCCAACCGGGTCGACGTCCGGCGTGCCGCGTCCGCCACCGAGCGCGCGCTCGAAGGGCGCGCCGAGCCCTACGCAGCCTTGTACCTGCCGCCCGGCGAATGGCCAGGGCCCGAGCTCGACCTCGCGTGGAGGGAGATCGTCAGGAACGCGGCACACGACTCGATCTGCGCGTGCTCCGTCGACGACGTCGTCGACGAGGTGCTCCAGCGCTTCGCCGCGGCTCGGGCGATCGCCGAGGGCCTCGCGGCGCGCGCCCTGCACGCCTTCGGAGCGTCGATGGCCTCTCCGGGCCCGGTGATCGTGAACCCGTCGGCCCGTGATCGCTCCGGCATCGTCGAGGTCGTCGTCGCGGACGACCCTCAAGGAGCAGAGGGAGGGGCCGCTTCCGAGCGGCCCGACATCCAGACCGTCTCCGAGCGCACGGGGCTGCCAGGGACGCTCACCCTCGACGCCCAGACGGTCCGCACGATCATTGGGATGATCGACGGGACCAGGATCGACGAGGACGCATGGGTGCGGGACGTCGTGATCGACGAGGACGAGACCGGCATCGACGTCACCGTCTCCATCGGAGCTGAAGAGCGACCCGAGCTTCCGATCGCGCAGGCGAAAGAGGACCTCATCGCGCGCCTGGGCGCCCGTCCCACCGCGCCCGTCCGCGTCCGCCTCGACCAGCCTCCCATCCGTCGGATCGTCGCGCGCGTCGGGCCAGTGCAGGGGTTCGGCTGGCGGGCGTTCGTCCCGTCGCACCTCGCGCACCCGGTCAGCGCGGAGGGGGAGGGCGACGCGCTCCGAATGAGCAACGGTCTCGCCACCGTGCGCGTCGACGCCTCCGCCGGCACCTTCTCCTTCGGAGACCTCGCCGGGCTCGGACGCCTCGTCGACGGCGGCGACCTCGGCGACTCCTACAACTACTCGCCGCCGGCAGACGACCTCCTCGTCGACACCCCCGAGGCGGTCCGCGTGCAGGTCGCCGAGCGCGGCCCCGTGCGGGGACGGGTGCTCGTCACCGCACGCTACCGCTGGCCCGACCACGCGGAGTCCTCCTCGCAGCGCCGAGTGGGCACCCAGGACGTCGAGGTCACGACGACGCTCGAGCTGCGCGCCGACGACCCGGCGCTCCACGTGACGACGCGCTTCGTGAACCCCTCGCGCGACCATAGGGTCCGCGTCCATCTCCCCCTGCCGGAGCCGGCTGCGCGATCGGAGGCCGAGTCCGCCTTCGGGATCGTCACGCGTGGGCTCGAGGCCGAGGGCCGGGCCGACGAGCGAGGCCTTCCCACCTTCCCCGCACGCCGGTTCGTCCGCGCCGGCGGGCTCACGGTGGTCCACGACCGGGTGACCGAGTACGAGCTCGTCGACGTGACCGGGAGCGGCGACCAAGCGAGGGCGCACACCCTCGCCCTCACCGTGCTGCGCTCGACGGGGATGCTCTCCCGCCTTGGCATGGCGTACCGGCCGTTCCCCGCCGGACCCCTCACCCCCGTCGAAGGCCTCCAGCTCCTGGGACGCCTCGTCGAGCTGCGCTACGCCCTCGCGCTCGGCGACGTCGACCCCTGGGCGCTCGCCGACGACGTCCTGCTCCCTCTCGAGCCGGTGACGTCCTTCGGGGGCGGTGCGCGCCCTGGCGAAGGTAGCGCGCTCCGGCTGCAGGGTGCAGAGGTGAGCGCGGTCCGCCGCGAAGCCGGGGTGCTGGAGGTCCGCGTGTTCAACCCGTCGGACGCACCGGCCGTCGTGCGGGTCGACGGCCGCTCCGGATGGCTCGTCGACCTGCGCGGATCCCCCCTCGAGCCCTTCGACGGCGCCTTCGAGCTCCGTCCCAACGGCATCGCGACCGTGCGCCTACCCGGCGCGTGACCGCGTCGGACACCCGCTCGCCTGCTCACTCAGGGAAGGAGGCCTCGTCCCATTCGGCGCGCGGCGGCCGCTCCATGAGCGCCGCCGCTGCCGACGCGGGCGACCTCTCGCCCGCGACGAGCGCGGCGACCTGTGCGGCAATCGGCATCTCCACGCCGTGAGACTCTGCGAGGGCCACGATCGGCGCTGCGGTCCGCACCCCTTCGGCCACCATGTGCGTAGCGGAGAGGACCTCGCGGAGCGGGCGGCCGCTTCCGAGCTCGTAGCCGACGGACCAGTTGCGGCTCTGGGGGCTCGTGCAGGTCGCGACGAGGTCGCCTACGCCCGCGAGCCCCCCGAAGGTGAGCGCACGACCGCCGAGCGCCAGCCCGAGCCGCACCTGTTCGGCGAGCCCGCGGGTGACGACCACCGCACGCGTGTTCTCCCCGAAGCCGAGCCCGTCACAGACCCCCGCAGCGATCGCGATGACGTTCTTGGTCGCGCCGGCGATCTCGCAACCCGCGACGTCAGTGCCCGTGTAGACGCGAAAGTTCGTGCTGTGGAGCAGGCCCTGGACCCGCTGGGCGACCCGCTCGTCGTCGCACGCGACGACGGTCGCCGCGGGATGACCTGCGGCCACCTCATGGGAGAGGTTCGGTCCGGTGAGCACCCCGACCGGATGGTCCGGCAGCACCTCGGCGACGATCTCGGACATTCTCATGTTGGTCCCGGCCTCGATCCCCTTCGCGAGGCTGACGACGGCCGCTCCGTCCACCAACGCGGGGGCCATCGCCTCGAGGATGGCCCGGAACCCGTGCGAGGGCACCGCCACGAGCACCGTCGCCGCGTCCGCGACCGCTTCGGCGAGCGACGCGGTCGCGCGCACGGTAGGCGGGAGCGCGACTCCTGGGAGATAGCAGGGGTTCTCGCGGGTCGTCTCGAGCACGTCGGCGAGCTCGGGGGAACGCGCCCACAAGGTGGTTGGTCCGTTGCGGGAGAGGAGCATCGCGATCGTGGTGCCCCACGAGCCCGCACCCACGACCGCGACACCGCCGGTCTCCTCGCAGAAGCCAGACACTCGCCCAGAGCCTAGGGTCGCGCCCAGCTGCGCCGGCGACCTGCGCTACAGGGCGACCAGCCGCAAAGGGTGCTCCAGGGCGGTGACCAGCCGCAAAGGGTGCTCAGACTCCAAGCGGCGGCGCGCCGTACACTCCGTCACGTGACCGGTGGCGAGGACGTCGCCCCCAGGGCCCCCGCAGCACCGGCGCGTGGCACCCCACCAGCGCGCGCAAGGCCGAGGGTCACTGCGACATCGGCCCTCGGTGATCACGCCGTGCTCGTCCCGGTGAAGGCGTTCGCGCGCGCGAAGCGTCGACTCACCGACGCGCTCGATGACCACGACCGCAGGGCGCTGGTCCGCCGTATGGCCGAGCAGGTGCTCGAGGCGGCCGCGCCGTTGCGCGTCGCCGTCGTGTGCGACGACCCCGAGGTGGCCGATTGGGCACGTCGCCGTGGCGCGCTCGTCCTGTGGGAACCGGGCCGGGGCCTGAACGGTGCTGTCCAGTCCGGGGTGGCGCAGCTCGCGGACATGGGCGTGCGCCGCGTCGTCGTCGCGCACGCCGACCTTCCGCTCGCGCGTGATCTCCCCCGGCTCGTGGGCTTCGAGGGGGTCACCCTCGTCCCGGACCGGCGTGACGACGGGACGAACGTCATCGAGCTCCCGACCGATGCGGGGTTCCGGTTCTCCTATGGGCCCGCGTCCTTCTCGCGCCACCTGGCGGAATGCGACAGGCTCGGGCTTGCCGTCCGCGTCGTACGTGAGCCCGCGCTGGCGTACGACGTCGACTGGCCGAGCGACTTGACCGAGGGCGCCGTGCCCAGACGCGCGCCGAGCGGCTGATCGCTCACCTGTGCACAGGCGAAGCCACCTACTTCGCTGCACGTCCGGTCCCGACCCGCTTCGGGGTCGTCTTGTCCACGCTCGACCGGCTCGCCGTGGTCTTGTTCGCGGCGGTCCTGGCCGTCGTCTTCGCGGCCGTCTTCTTCGCGGCCGTCTTCTTGGCGGGCGCCTTGCTCGCGGCCGTCTTCTTGGCGGGCGCCTTGCTGGCGGCCGTCTCGTTCACAGCCGTCTTGTTGGCCGCGGCCGGCGTGGCCTGCTTCGTGATCCGCGTGGCGGTGGTCTTTCGCGCCGTCACGCCCCTGGTCACGCCCTTGCGCGCTCCGCCACTGCTTGCAGATGCCTGTTTGGCCGTGGACCTTGCGGACGCGGCGTCCTTCGCCGTCGGTCGCACGGCTTTCGAGGCAGTGGTTCCTTTGGTCGCTCCGTTCTCCGGCACGCGGTTGGTTGCGGTGACCGCCACGGGTGCACCTCCTTGATTGGGTCGACGCTGGCTCGAGGTGAGCCTGCGGAAGCCGATCGCCCCTGTGATCGGCTTCCGCATGACTGCACCGGTTGGTTTGCTTGTCGAGGTGTGCACCACACGAGATCGGTCATCTTTCCGTCGTCGAGGGATGCACGATCCTGGACCCGACCTCTTCGGGAGAACGCGACTCGTATCTGCGAAGCGACCGTTCTGCGCGATGCGTCTCGTCCGACTCGCACACGATCATCAGCTCGCGTCTCGTCGTCCCGTCATCCATCACGTGTCGGGTTGCGTACATTCTCCGTGCGTTTCGGTAAGCAGGTCAAGCATTCACGGGGTCTTGCACGATCGCGCGCTCGACGCGCTGTCGCGGAGCTCGCTCGCCTGATGTCCCGGGTTGCGCGATCGACGAGCGCGCAGACGACGCGAACAGCCCGACGGGGCCCGAGCTCTCAGCGAGATCCCCTTACGGGGACGCTCCCGCCGGATGTGCCAGCTTCGTTAGACCATGACCCGATACGGCACCGGGCACGGTGATCCCGGCCGCTCTTGCACGAACCTGCCGTGCGCGACGGGCCGATGACACCTCCTGGATCACCCCGTCGCGCTTCGGCGCACCTCGCACGCTCGCTCGCCCGAGTCCAGGACGCGTCACGCGCCGCCGGAGGGGTGTACCTCGGAGCCGGCGCGAACGGTTGGGCGTGGAGCGGCGCGGAGCGCTCGACCCTCGTGCTCGGCCCGTCGCGTTCTGGGAAGACCTCTGCGCTCGTCATCCCGAACGTGCTCGCAGCGCCAGGCCCGGTGATCGCGACGTCGACGAAGCCAGACGTCCTGCGCGCGACCGCCGAAGCCCGGACGACCTCGGGATGGTGCCTCGCTTTCGATCCGACCGGAGCGCTCGATCTGCCCTCCGGCGTCCACCGTGTCGGTTGGTCGCCGGTGAACGCCGCGCGCGAGTGGCACGGCGCGCTCGAGGTGGCCGACGCGATGGTGCGGACCGCGCGGGGTGGACCTCGAGGCGGCGTCGGCGTCGGTGCCGAGGGCCACTGGAGCGAGCGTGCGGCCGCGTTGCTCGCGCCGCTGCTGCACGCGGCGTCGTTGGAGGAGGTGCCGATGCGGCGCGTGCTCCACTGGGTCGACCGCCACGATGGCGCACCCGCGCTCGACGCGCTCGCCGCACGGCTGGGCGACGACGCGGTGCCGACGGATCTGCTCGCGGGCATCCTCACCACCGACGAACGCGAGCAGTCCGGGATCTGGTCGACGGCGTCGGGCGTCCTCGCCGCCTACCGCTCCCCCGGCGCTCTTGCGTCCACGGAAGGGCCGCTGCTCGACCCTGACGCCTTCTGCCAGGGAACCCACACGCTCTATGTGTGCGCGCCCGCGTCCGCCCAGCAGCTGCTCGCCCCGCTCGTGGTCGCGATCGTCTCCCAGGTACGCGACGCCGCCTACCGTCACGCGGCCACCCGCGGCGCGCGCGAAGGCCCGCCGGTCCTCTTTGCGCTCGACGAGGTCGCGAACATCGCGCCGCTTCCCGATCTCCCTTCGCTCGTGACCGAAGGGCCGGGGCAGGGTCTCCTCACGCTGGCGTGCCTCCAGGACCTTTCCCAGGCGCGGGCCCGATGGGGGACGGAGGCCGACGCCTTCGTGTCGATCTTCGGGGCGACCGTCGTCCTCGGCGGCATCGCGGACATACGGACCCTGGAGGCGCTCTCGGCCCTGGGCGGCGAGCGGGAGGTGCGCAGCCGCACGGTCGGCTTCTCGCACGGCGCGGGAGGGCCGCAGATGTCGGCGACCGACGCGACCGTCTTGCGTCGCCGTCTCCCCGTCGACCTCGTCGCGCGTGGGGCAGAGGGATGGGCGCTGTGCGTCGACGCGCGCAACCGACTGGGATGGGTGCGCCTGACCCCCGCCCACCAGTCGTGGCCGTGGCGCGACTGCCTGCCGTTGGCCCGCGTGCGGACGCCTGACCGAGGTGTCCCCCGAGCCCTGCTCCACCACGCGGCCGGACGCGCGCGACGCGAAGGCCCCGACCTCCCGGTCACAGCCCGTCGCGAACGAGGGCGCGGCTGACCGCGGCGCGCCGCTCGCGCACCGGGCCGCCACCCAGCCGCCCGAGCGCCTCGTCGATCGCACGCGCGGTCGACAGGTGCTCCGCGAGACGCTGCGCGGGCATCGATGCGAGCACCGAGCGTGTCTCGGCTCCGAGCACGCGCCACCGGTCGTGCACGTCCCAGCGAGCGCGGTAGCGGGCAATCGACGAGGCGGCGGACGACCAGATCGCGAGCCGCTCCGGCGACGAAGGGCGCGGGCCGAGCACCCGGAGGACGTGTGGAGGAGGCACCACTGCGGCAGGCGGGTGCAGCGGCTCTGCGACTCCACCGCCGCCGCCCCAGTCCCACAGGGCGTCCACGCAGCGCGCGATCTCGTCACCGCCACCACCTGTCCTCAGCGACCCCGCCCACGCACGGAGCGCGTCCCGCCGAGCGACGCCGCGACGTCCAGCCTCGGCCACCACCGCCGCGAAGCGGTGCTCGTCGACCTCACCGGTCTCGCGGCACACCTGCGCCTGGGTGATGGGCTCCACGGCGCACCCGAGGTCGTGAGCGACCGCGGCCCAGCGCGCCCTCAGCTCCTCGGGAGACGGCGAGGGGGCCTTCGGGTCGCGCGTCACCGCCCATGCGACGCGGCGCGCACGCCGAGACAACGACGTCTGCGTCGAGGCAACACGCCGGGCTTGCACGTCGAGATGCGCGAGGATCTCGGCACGCCTTGCGGAGAACGGGCCGGTCAGGACGGGATCGACTGCCGAGAGCTCCCATCCGCGCGGATGCCTGGAAACCCACTGGAGCCCGAGACGCTCGGTGACCCCGTGGCGAAGGACGGCGTCGTACAGCGAGCCGGCCGCCTGCGCGTGCGCGTACAGCCCGCGCCCGTCCAATGCCCGCCAACGCCCGTCCTCGCCGCGCGCCAGGTTCGCGACCACCACGTGGGAGTGGAGATGCGGGTCCAGCGCCCTGCTCACGCCGTGGGTGAAGGACGCGGCGACGAGGCCGTCGACCGGGCTCGCCAGGCGCCCGTCGGGCTCCGAGCGCCGCACCGTCGCCGCATGCTCTGCGACGTAGGCGGTCGCAGCCTCGACTGCCTCCTCGTGCGCGCTCCGCACCGCCGCAGCTGCCCGCGTCCCTCCCAGCGCGAACAGCACGCTCGCCGACTTCGAAGCGGCGAACGTGAGGTCGTACGCGCTCAGGCGGGTCTCGCGCAGCCTCAGCCGGTGGCCATCGGTCGGGTGCCGACCAGCCAGGACCGAGGCGAACGGCGCTGCATCCACGGTTCCGTGCAGCCCCAGCCCGGCGGCGCCGTCGCCGACCCAGCGCCCGCCGCGTGCGAACGACCGGCCGTCGCCGTCGTGCATCGAGGAGGCGTCCAGCTCCCGGGCGAGGTCCCCGAGGTAGTAGCGCCCCGTGCGGTCCTGAAGCCGAACGACCCTGAGCACTGCCGCCTACCCGCCGACCGCGTGGGGTCGGCATGGCCCGGACGTGGGCACAGCTTGGCGCGCGGGCATGGGCGCGGACGTCGGCGTCGGCGCAGACCAGGCTCCGCAGCCTCTATGAGCACTCTCCTG
>JAJYMD010000138.1 GCA_021787255.1 Actinomycetes bacterium
GGTGCACGATCGTCGCCTCGATCGACGAGGACCGCGACAAAGGCCGCGAGGGCGCTCGGGAGATCGCGGGGATGTACCTCGCGAACAAGGTCGAGAACATCCAGGCCTCGGCCGACGAGCTGCTCGAGTCCGCGGGATTGGATCGAGAGGAGATCCGCCCGGTCGCAGAGGCCATGCGCCAGGGGGGCCGGCTCGCGGCAGCTCGGGCGGTGAGCGACTCGATCCTCGACCGGACGCGTCCGATCGCCGGCACCCCGAGCGACTGCATCGCCGCGATCGAAGAGTACGCGGAGGCGGGCTGCACGGACGTCATGCTCGAGCTGTGGGGCGAGCGCAGGGAGGCGCAGCTCGAGCTCTTCGCCTCCCGTGTGCTGCCGCACGTCGCCAGATGACCCCGCCGGTCGCATCTCTCTCCGACGACCTCGCGGCGGCCATCGAGGGGTCCGTGGACAGGGCGCGCCTGGTCGCGAGCGCGAAGGCGCTCGTCGACGTGAGCAGCCCGACCGGGCACGAAGAGGCCATCGCCCACGAGGTCGCGACCCGCTGCGAGGCGCTGGGGCTTCGCACGGTGCTCCAGGAGGTCGAGCCGGGGAGGCCGAACGTCTTCGGGATCCTCGCTGGCAAAGGCGCCGGAAGATCTCTCATGTTCAACGGGCACATGGACACCTCGTACTCGGGCGACGAGCCGCACCTGCGGGACCGGCCGGGGTTCAGGCCCGCCGCCTTCGAGCGCGACGGCAGGCTGTGGGGCCTCGGCATCGCCAACATGAAAGGTGCCATCGCGTGCTACCTGGAGGCGTTGGCGGCGCTGCGTGACGCCGGAGTCACGCTTCGCGGCACCGTGGCCGTCGCGGCGGTCGTCGGCGAGATCGAGAAGTCGCAGTGGGCTCCTGAGTTCGTCGGCGCCGATTACCGTGGGTACTCCGCGGGGAGCCACTACCTCGTGTCGCACGGCGGCGGCGCGTTGGACGTCTGCGTCCTCGGAGAGCCGACCGAGAACCGTGTCGTGACCGGGCACTACGGGACGCTCTGGGGGCGGATCTCCACCAAGGGTCCACATGTGCACACCGCGTTCTCGAGGCACCTGCGTCCCGAGAACTCGATCCTGCGCATGAAAGAGGTGCTCTCCTACGTCGAGCGCTGGATCGGCGCGTTCGAGCAGGAGACCGCCTACGGCGGTGAGCCGGGGGTGGTGAACGTCGCCGCGGTGCGCGGCGGGTGGCCGTGGCGCCTCAGCCGGACTCCTGAGCGGACCGATCTCTTCCTGGACGTCCGCGTCCCGCCGACCATGACCTTGCAGGAAGCGTGCCGTCGGTTCGACGAGCTCGTCGCCGAGCTGCGGACCGAGCTGGCCGACGCCGGCATCGACTCGGAGATCTTCGTCACGAGCCCTGGGGCGGAGATCCAGCCCGACCACGATCTCGTGCGGGCGATCGAGACGGCCCACGCCCAGGTGTTCGGGGCGGCCCCGGAGCACGACACCGTTCGATGGTCCTCGGACGCTTCGGTGCTCACCCGTTACGGCATCGCGACGGTGAACTACGGCGCGTCCAGCGGGCTGCCGCACCCCGACGGCGAGAACCTGTCGATCGACGAGATGGTGCGCACGGCGACCGTCTATGCCTTGACTGCAGCCCAGATATGTGAGGTGGAGCAATGAAGCTGGTGACGTTCAGGGATCCCAATGGAGAAGAGCACCCCGGGGTCGTCGACGGGGACCACGTGGTGACGATCCAGGGGGTCGCGTCGATGCGCGAGCTGTTCGAGCTCGACCCCGAGCTGTCGCGCGCGGCCGCGGCGTCCGGTCCGCGCTACGCGATGGAGGAGATCCGGCTCAGACCGCCGATCAAGCCGACCAAGCTCATCCACACCTCGGGCAACTTCCGGGAGCACGAGGAGGAGTCCAAGGTCGTGAATTGGTCCCACGCGATCGCGCCGTGGATCGTCTTCTTCCAGAACGTGGACGCGATCATCGGCCAAGACGACGACATCGTCTACCCTGAGCACCTGACCAAGGAGCTCGACCACGAGCTGGAGCTCGCGGTCGTGCTCGGGCGCTCCGGGGCGTTCCTCGAAGAGAAGGAGGCAGAGCGCCTCATCGCCGGCTACCTGATCTTCAACGACATCACCGCACGCGACATCCAGCGACGCGAGATGAAGTCCGGCGTCTTCTCCTTCTGCAAGTCGATCCAGACCTTCTGCCCGCTCGGACCGTGGATCGTGACCCCCGACGAGGTGGGCGACCCCCACACGCTCGACATGCGGCTCACCGTGAACGGCGACCTTCGACAGCACTCGTACTCGGGCAACATGTCGGTCACCCTGCCCGAGCTGATCGCGCACCACTCCCCGCTCGGCTACAGCGCAGGGGACGTCCTCACGACCGGCACCGTCTCTGGGGTCGCAGGGTTCAAGGAGGACGCGCAGAAGTGGTACCTGCAGCCCGGTGACGTGGTCGAGTGCTCGATCGACCGGGTGGGGACGTTGCGCAACCGCGTGGTGTCCTGGCAGGAGGCGCACGGGACGCCTCCACCGCCGTTCAGGGATTGGTGAGGTGAGCAGATGAGCTGGCCCGTCGACACCGCGAGGCTCGAGCGTGTCCGCCGCCTCATGGCAGAAGAGGACCTCGAGGCGCTGATCGTCCGTTCGCCGGACAACCTCGTGTACCTCACGAACTACTGGTGCATGAAGGGCTACGACCTCGCGATCTTCCCGCGGGAGGGCGACCCCACGCTCGTGGTCGTCGCACCTCAAAGAGAGGACGCCGAGCGGACCGCATGGACCGATGACATTCGGACCTTCGGCCATTACGACATCGAAGATCCCCGGCCGCCCGCGGACCGCGCGCTGTCCCTCGCCCTCGCCGTCGTCGCCGAGAGGGACCTCGGCCGGCGCGTGGGCATCGAGATGAACCAGAACGCGCAGTCCGCCGACCGCATGGTCGGTGAGCCCACCGTCTACACGCGCGCCTACTTCGACGCGTTCGACGCGGCGGCGGGCGAGGTGGTCGACGCGACGGGACTGCTCGTCCGCGCGAGGTCCTCCAAGACGACCCAGGAGATCGAGCGCATGAAGCTCGCACAGGAGCTCGCGACTCTCGGGCTCGAGCACATCGGGCCGCGCATTCGCCCTGGCATGCGCGAGAGCGAGGTGGGCGCGATGTTCGAAGGGTTCGTCCACGAGACCGGGATCGGCTACAAGGACAAGGTCGAGATGGCCCGGGCGTTCACGCTCGTGTGGTCGGGTCCGGGGATCAAGACCTTCACTGCGACCGGGCACCGCCCAGTGGTGGAGAACGAGCCCACGCTGCTCGAGATCTGGGTCTGCGCCGACGGCTACTGGACCGATCTCACGAAGAACTTCTGCCCTGGCACCCTCAGCGCTCGGTACGTGGACCTGCTCGACCTGCTCCTCGAGACCCGCGACCGCGCCCTTCGGCTCCTGCGTCCCGGCGTCGAGCTCGCCGAGGTCGACCGGGCCGTCCGTGCGTCGCTCGCAGCCGGGGGCTACGAGGGCCAGCCGGACCACGCGATCGCGCACGGCGTGGGGGCTCGGGCCCACGAGCCGCCGTGGGCGCACCTGGCGAGCCCAGGGGTGCTCGAAGAGGGCATGGTCCTCGCGGTCGAGCCCGGCGCCTACTGGTCGGGCGGGGGCGGCCTGCGGCTCGAGGACGACTACCTCGTGACGGCGTCCGGACCCGAACGGCTCGGGACGTTCCGCGACGACTTCCGATGAGCACCCGCATCTGCGTCGTGGGCTGCGGAGCCGTCGGCAGCCTGTTCGCCGCGCACCTCGCACAGCTGGAGGAGACCGAGGTGCTCGCGTACGACCTCTCCCGGCCCCACGTCGACGCGATCAACCGCGACGGTCTTCGCATCGTCGGGAAGGCGAACCTGGTGGCGCGCCTGCGCGCCACCGACGACGCAGCGGAGCTGCCTCCTTGCGACTTCGGCATCGTGGCCACCAAGGGGTATGCGACTGCTCCCGCGATCGAGGCCACCGCCCATTGCTTCGCCGAGGGTTACGTCGCGAGCGTCCAGAACGGCGTCGGCAACGAAGAGGTGATCGCCGCCCGGATCGGCGCCCAGAGGGTCCTGCTCGGGACCACCTTCCCGGCCGGGCACCTCGTCGAGCCCGGCGTGGTCGCCATGGACACGACTGGAGACACCTGGCTCGGCCCCTTCGGCCAGGACCTCTCCATGATGCCGGCGGTCGAGCGGCTCGCGGACCTGCTGACCAGATCGGGCATGCCCACCAAGGCGCTCCCGGACGCCCGCGGCGCGCAATGGAACAAGCTCGTGTTCAACGCCGCGACCAACCCGCTCGGAGCCCTGACGGGGTTGACCCACGGCGAGGTGTGCGAGCAGCCCGGTCTCCGCCGCCTGGTGAGCGGCCTGATCGACGAGGCTCTGGCTGTCGCGACCGCCCTCGGGATCGTGGTCGACGGGGATCCCGAGGCGCTCGTCGACCACGCGGCGGTCGTCGCTCACGACCACCGTGCGAGCATGCTCCAAGACGTGGCGGCTCGGCGGCGGACCGAGATCGACTCGCTGAACGGGGGGATCGCGACGCTCGGCCGGTCCTGCGGAGTCGCGACCCCGCTCAACGACGCGATCGTCGCGCTCGTAGAAGGTCTGGAGGCCTCCTACGGCGTCCGTCGCACCGAGCACGACAGCGGCGCGTCGAGCCGAGAGGGAAAGGGATGAGCTTGCAACCGAGCGAGACGGAGGTCGACCGCCGACACCAGTCGATGCGTGCGGCGATGGCCCGCTCCGACCTGGACGCCCTCATCGTCTGCGGCAGCGAGTACACGGGCTTCGAGGGTGCCGTCCGCTACGCGTCGGGCTTTAGGATCGTCCACCGCTACGCCTACGTGCTCCTCCCGATCGAAGGATCGCCGCTCACCGTCTTCCCAGCCGAGGCCCGCTACGTCGGCGAGCACGACGACGGGTTCGTGAAGGAGCACGTCTTCGCGGAGTTGCCGGGCCAGTGGATGGCCGAGCATCTCCGCTCGTCGGGGTGCCACCGCGTCGGGGTGTACGGGCTCGACTACGTGATGTGCGTGCGGGACTACCGCGCCCTCGAGAGCTCGGGCCTGGAGATCGTGGGGTTCGACGAGCAGTTCGACCTCGCACGCGCGGTCAAGAGCGCCGAGGAGCTCGAGATGGTGCGCGAGACGATGGCGATCAACGAGGCAGGGTTCTGGGCCGTCCACGCGGCCTATCGACCGGGGCGCACGCAGGCCGAGCTCATGGCCGAGGCCGAGGCGACCTTCACCCGTGCGGGGTGCGGTCGGCTCACGATGGACATGACCCTGTATGGGGCGCACGGAGCTGCGACGCCGGAGTTCCGGATCCCAGATCACGTGAACCCGATCGTGCCCGACGACCTGCTCCTCTATTCGCTCGAGGTCGCCGGCCCGTCGGGCTACTGGGTGGAGTTCACGAGGGCGCTCAGCAAGGGGCCGCTCGCGAAGGACACCGAGGTCCTCCTGGAGGCGTACGCGGAGTCCTTCGAGGCGACCCCGAGCGCACTGCGGGCGGGGATGACGGCGCACGATGCCCACGGCGTCGTCTCCGAGCCGTTCCGAAGGCGCGGGCTGCGTCTCGGCCACGTGACGGGGCATTCGATCGGCATGACGATGATCGAGCACCCGCGCATCGGCGACGGCGTCGACGTCGAGCTCGTGGAGGACATGGTGATCTCCATGCACCCGCACGCCATCAGTGCAGACGGGCGCTCGTGCATGTACATGCAGGACACCTGGAGGATCGCGGCGGGCAAGGCCGAGCTCCTGTCGCTCGTGCCGCTCCAGGTGTTCGACGGAAGCGAGTCGCGGACCCAGGGCGCGACGTAGGGCGCAGGGAGAGCTCAGAGCCGCGGTGAGCGCCTCGTACGACGCGGTCGTCATCGGTGCAGGGCACAACGGCCTCGTCGCGGCAGCCACCCTCGCAGATGCTGGGCTCTCGGTGCTCGTGGTGGAACGCGCGGAGGTGCCGGGCGGCGCGCTCTGCAGCGGTGAGCTCACGCTGCCCGGCTACGTGCACGACCTCTTCGCGACCAACGTGAACCTGTTCCTCGCGTCGTCCTTCTACGCGCAGCACGGGGCCGAGCTGGAGCGCCTCGGCTTCGTCCCCGAGACCTCTCCCCGGCCCTTCGCGAACGCGTTCCCGGGCGGGAGGGCGCTCGGCGTCACCACCGACCGGGCGCAGACGCTCGCCGAGCTCGAGGCGCACCACCCGTCGGACGCCCTCGGATGGGAAGCGCTCGACGCGATGTTCGAGCGGCTCGCGCCGACGCTCTTCTCCCTCTACGCGACGCGCGTGCCGTCCTGGGCGATGGCGCGCGCGATCACCGGCTCCATGCGGCGCCTGGGCCGCGACGGGGCGGTCGAGCTCGCCCGGCTGCTCGTCAGCTCCTGCAGGGAACTGGTCGACGAGCAGCTGGCCTCCGAAGAGGCGAAGGCGCTCGTCGCGCCCTGGGGTCTACATCTCGACTTCGGCCCCGACGTGGCCGGCGGAGCAGTGTTCCCCTTCCTCGAGGCCTTCTCGGACCAGCGGTCGGGGATGTCGGTCGCCCGAGGCGGCGCGTCTCGGCTCGTCGACGCGCTCGTCGGGATGCTCGAACGGCGGGGCGGCGTGCTGCGCACCTCCACGCAGGCCTCGAGGGTGGTCGTGTCAGACGGTCGAGCCGTCGGCGTCGAGCTCGCGGGAGGAGAGCGGGTGCGCGCGTCGCGGGCCGTGGTCGCGAGCGTGACGCCCCAGGCGCTCGCAGGACAGCTCCTGGGCGACCGGGACCTTCCTGCTCAGGCACGGCGCGCGCTCGGCTCCTATCGGTACGGCCCGGCGACCATGATGCTCCACCTCGCGCTTTCAGGACCGGTCCCGTGGGCCGCGGGGGACCGGCTGCGCTCCTTCGCGTACGTGCACCTCGCCCCCTACGTGGACGACCTCGCGCGTGCCTACTGCGATGCGCTGAGCGGCCGGCTCCCCGCCGAGCCGCTGCTCGTGGTCGGCCAGACCTCCGCCGTCGACCCGACGAGGGCGCCGGAGGGCGGCCACGTCGTCTGGGTGCAGGTCCGCCCGCTTCCGCGCCGGATCGCTGAGGACCCCGAGGGCCCGCTCGCTGGGCGTACCTGGGACGAGGCGAAGACAGCGTACGCGCAGCGCGTGATGGGCAAGCTCGAGCGGTACGCGCCAGGGGTCTCGGGGCTGGTGCGGGGGCGCGCGGTGCTGTCGCCGGCGGACCTCGTCCGCCACGACGTGAACCTGGTGGACGGCGACAGCATCTCGGGGAGCATGCACCTCCGCCAGAACTTCCTGCTGCGCCCCGCCCTCGGGTTCTCGGGGTACCGGACGCCGGTCCAGGGCCTGTGGATGATCGGGTCGGCGACCTGGCCCGGTGCCGGGCTCAACGCGGTGTCGGGCCAGGAGGCCGCGCGGGCGATCCTGACCAAGCTTCGGGGGCGCCTGCATGGCGGGACTTGGTGCCGTGGCGTTTCGAGGAACGGTGCCAGGAATGGGGACGCGCGAGCATTGGTGGAGGAGTGATCTCCGGTCCGGCGAGTGCCGTCCAGCGGTGCCGCCGAGCGGCAGATCGAGAGCGAGTGAGGAGGTCCGGGTGATCGACGAAGCCCAGCTGTACACGGGTGACCTGAACCGGCAAGCCCTCGGAGATGCGTGGGCGTCGCCGCCGGGTCCGATCGGGATGTACGACACGACGCTGCGCGACGGTGAGCAGACGACGGGGGTGTCGCTCAGCGCGGAGTCGAAGGTCGAGATCGCGCACGCGCTCGACCGTCTCGGTGTCGACCGGATCGAAGCGAGCTTCCCACGGGTCTCGGCGGAGGACGCCGAGGCGACGAAGGCCATCGTGGACGCCGGGCTCTCGGCCGAGATCTGGGGGTTCGCTCGCGCCGTGCGCGAGGACGTGGACGCGTTGGCCGAGAGCGGCGTGCGATCGACGATCGTCGAGGCTCCGGTCAGCGATCGAAAGCTCGCCGCGTACCACATGTCCCGAGAGACGGTGTGCCAGCGGATCACCGACGCGGTGCGCCACGCCGTCGACGGCGGGATGAAGGTCTGCTTCTTCGGGGTCGACGGCACCCGGGCGGACCTGCGGTTTCTGGAGGATGTGTACCGCAGGGCGCTCGATGTCGGAGCCGGCGAGGTCGCGGTCGTCGACACCATCGGGGTTGCGAACCCCGAGGCAGCAGCACTCCTGGTCGGACGCGTGCGCAGTTGGCTCGGACCGGACGTCCCGGTGCACTGGCACGGCCACAACGATTTCGGGCTCGCGACCGCGGCGTCGATCGCCGCGGTGCGCGCC
>JAJYMD010000228.1 GCA_021787255.1 Actinomycetes bacterium
CAACGGCGGCTCGTCGTTGACGGGCCTCGAGGCCATCTCGAACGGAGTGAGCGCCTTTCGCAGGCCCGAGTCCTACAACGCGCGAGTGACGCTCGTCGCGATGAGCTCGGTTCTCGCGTTCTTGGTGTTCGGCGTCACGATGCTCGCCCGTTGGACCCACGCCGTGCCGTACGCCGCCGGCTCGCCGACGGTGCTCTCCCAGGAGGTCCAGGCCGTCGCGGGCCACGGGGCGCTCTTCTACGTGGTGCAAATTGCGACCCTGCTCATCCTCTACACGGGAGGCAATACCAGCTTCAACGGGTTCCCGTTCCTCGCGAGCTTCGTCGCCGCCGACTCCTTCCTCCCGCGCCAGCTCACCCGGCGCGGTCACCGTCTCGCGTTCTCGAACGGCATCATCGTGCTCACCGTCGTCGCCCTGGTGCTGATCGTCGCCTTCCGCGCAAGTGTGGACTCGCTCGTCGCGCTCTACGCGATCGGCGTCTTCACGGGCTTCTGCATGGCCGGGTCGGGGATGGTGAAGCACCACCTCACCCACAAGGGCCGACACTGGCGGCGCAAGGTCGCCGTGAACGGCTTCGCAGCCGTCCTGACTGCGGCAGTCGTCCTGATCTTTGCGTTCGCAAAATTCCTCGAAGGGGCCTGGGTCGTCGTCCTCGTCGGCCCGTTGATGTACTGGGGGCTGATCCGCATGAAGCGTGAGTACGTCGAAGAGGAGCGGCAGCTCCAAGCTGGGGCGGCCGAAGGGGCGGAGGCACCGGTCCTGCGACGCCACGCGGTCGTCGTGCTGGTGGACAGGCTCGACATGGCCGCCGCGCGGGCGATCCAGTACGCCCGCGCGCTCTCCCCCGACGAGCTACGGGCGGTGCACTTCGACATCGACGACCTCGCGACGCGTGCGCTGGTCGAGGACTGGAGCCGCCTCGGGCTGTCACGCCTGCCGCTCGACATCGTGGAGGTTCCCGACCGCCGCCTGGGGCGCGCCGCTCTCGAGCTCGTGGCCGACGTCGTCGCGGACGGGGAGACCCAATGCACGCTCCTGCTGCCGCGCAGGGGCTTCACCAACGCGTGGCAGCGGCTCCTTCACGACCGGACCGCCGACAAGATCGCGACCGTCGTCAGCCAGGTCCCTCACGTGGCGGCGACGATCGTGCCGTTCAATCTCACGGCCAAGTCCAAAGGTGCAGGGTCGCGCTTTCCCGCTCGGACCGAGGTGACGTCCAGCAGCGAGCTCACGAGCCCAGTCCCAGGAGGAGCACCTCGTGCCGACGAGGAGGCCACGGCGGGCAAGGGGGAGGTGGCCGAGGCCGAGGAGCGTGCGCCGTCGGCCAAGGGAGCGGGACGATGGAAGGCGCCTGTCGCCCGGGAGCACAAGGTGCTGGAGGGCGCGAGCACCAGGACCGACGAGGATCTGGCGCTCGCACGGCGCGCCGCCGCCGCGCTACCCATCGGGCAGGTCGAGTGGCGCCAGCGAGTCGAGGTCGCGGGCCGGATCAAGTCGGTGCGGGTGCAGCCGAGGGCAGGCACCTCCAACCTGGAGTGCACCCTTGTCGACCGCACCGGCGCCATCCTCCTCGTCTTCCAGGGACGTCGCCGGATCCCCGGCATCGAACCGGGGGCGCGGCTCGTGGCCGAGGGCATGGTCGGTGCGTGGGGACGCAGGCTCGCGATCTTGAACCCCGACTACGAGCTCGTCGGCGAGCGGGAGACCGAGGAACCCCCCGCTGCCGAGCCATAGCCCACGGATGCCGAGCCATAGCCCACGGATGCCGAGCCATAGCCCACGGATGCCGAGCCATAGCCCACGGATGCCGAGCCATAGCCCACGGATGCCGAGAGCGTCGACACCACGGCGGGGCTCACGGCGAGCGGCCCTCCGAAGACGTAGCCCCGGGTGCCCTTTCTAAGGCTGGCGAGGTAGGCGGAGACCGGTGCGGGCAGCGGTCCGTTCGGGTCGACGAGCAGGAGCGGGCCGCTCCGGCCGCTCGTCGCCATGAAGGCCCCTCCGCCGAGGGCGTCGGGGAAGGCTTCGGAGGTGGCGACCCCGAAGAGCGCGGCACCCGGAAAGAACGTGGAGGCCACCGCGGCCGACGTGCCGAAGAGTGTCCGTCCGTAGACGGGCTTGGCCGCCGGGTCGGCTCCGGCCGCGGCGAGCGGGCCCCCGATCGCGTAGCGGGTGTCGGAAGGGAAGCGCGCCAGGTACGCGGCGGTCTCGGGTGCCTGGGTCGCACCGTCGGTCAGCAAGATGGCGGCGTGCTCCTCGATGGCCGCCGGGACGGCCGACAGGGCGTCGTAGAAGTCGAGCCCGGTCGCCTCGAAGATCGTGGACGGGTTCCCGAGCTGCTCGGCGACGTCGACGGCGGTCGCGTACTCGTTGGTGCCCGATTCCCGGACGACTCGGTAGCCGAGGCTTTCCAGGGTCGTGTCGATCTGCGGGCTCAGCGCAAGGTCACCGCCGAGCACGTAGACCGTGGACCCGCTCGGGAGCACCCGCTCGATCTCAGCCTGCACTCGGGGATCGAGCGCTGAGGAGACCGCAGCGTCCGGGGTGATGAGCAACGGCCCGTCGACCGCTGCCGCCAGCGGCCCTCCGACCAGGGCGTCGGAGAAGAACTCGGACTGCGCGAGGACGACCGCCTTGGCGGACCCGGGGGCCGGGAACTCCTGCTGCGAGACGGCGATCGAGGTGCCGATGGCGTCCTGGCCGTAGATCCGGATGACGTTGGACGGCGCGTCGGTCGGTGGGGCGCAGGGCAGGTCGCCGTCGTAGCCTCCGGCCGGGAACTGCGCGAGTGCCACCGGGCCGCCGGTGAACGAGGTGTCGGCGCAGACGGACTGCGTCCCGGCCTCGTCGTTGGCTCCAGGCATCCACGTGGCCAGTTCGCCGAGCGCGGGGGTTGTCGGGCCGGTCCCCCCGGTGATCGCCGCCCACTGGTTCGGCGCGGCGTAGAGCCCGACGCTCGGCGCCCCCGCGCTGACGAGGCCGTCCACGAACCCTTGGAGCACGGCCAAGTTCAACGCCTGGCCGGCAAATCCTGTCTGCCAGGTGTTGGTCGTCTCGACGTCCAGCCACCACGGGTACCCGCTCGGTGTGGCAGGGACGCTCACCGGCGGGGACTGCGCGTCGACGGCTTGCGCGGCGGCGTGGAGCCAGGCGGCGTCCTGGGTCGCCTGCTGGTCGCCGAATTCCCACGCGCATGCCGGAGAGTCCTCTCCGGCATGCGCCGGCCCAGCGCTCGTGGAGACGGTCGTGACCGTGCATGTGCCGTACGGGGTCGCGCCCGACGTCGGCCAGTTGGCGACGAGTGTCCCGTTGAAGACGTTCCCCGGATCGCTGGTGTTCACGTACACGGATGCCTTGGGCTCCGAACTCGACCCCGTCGACGCGCTCACCGCCCAATAGAGCTCGCTCTGTGAATAGCTCGGAAACGACGAGGACGGGCCGAGGCAGGGGTTCAGCGTGTCGGGCACGCCGTCGTTCACCCCCACGATTCCGAAGGCTGGGTCGCTCGGGAACGTCGAGCCGCACTGCGGGAAGGAGATGTCGTTGCCAACCTGGGCGCTGCCCACCTGGGCGGCGCTCTGCGGGGCTGCCGCCGACGAGGTGGCCGCCCCGAGCGGCAGGATCGCCGCGAGCGTCAACGCGATCGTCGTTCGGGCTCCGAACCCACTCCCCGACTTCATGCATGCCCCCGTGCTGGGTCGGAAGGAACGCCGCTGGGCCGACCGCCGTTCGTGGCTCGGTCGTCGAGCTGCGACGGCGAGACGTGACGACCGAGGCGGTCCACCGGGCGAGTGTAGCGGCGAGCCCTGCCCTGCTTCGGGGACCACAGCACCGAGCGACGCTGGTGCGCGGCCCTTGCGCCCCAGGCGATGCCGCCCGCCTCACCCTGGCGTGCCTGCCCCGCCCTGGCCGGCCCGCCTTACCCTGGCGTGCCTGCCCCGCCCGGCTTCGTCTTGCGGCGTCCCGAGCCCCACCGCTTGGGGGAGCCCGTCTTCGAGAGCTCGAAGAGATAGCGGTTGTAGGCGTCCAGCTCCTCGTCGGCGATGGCCTTCACCTCGAGGACCTGGACGTCGATCGCCGGCCGCGCGCGTGCGTCGAGATCGTTCTCGACGTGGCGGGCCCCAAGCGGGGAGGACGCGGGACCGGCCTGGCTGGCCAGGAGGTCCGGCACCGCAGGCAGCAGGGGGGTCGTCGTGCGAACCTGCGCGCCCAGGGCCTCTCGGGGGCTGGCGAGCGCGGGGCGGCGGGCAGCCTCCAAGCTCGCACGGCGCACTTCTCGTGCCAGAGCCTTGTCGGTCGCCCACCCGGGGATCTCGTGGAGCGGCCTCCCGTCCTCGTCGGCAGCCGCGCGCTGCCTCGCCAGCCACAGCCGATCGAACGGGGTGGTCTGGTCGTGGATGAGCCTCCACCAGATGTACACGGCGTAGACGGCGAAGAAGGGCCACTCGACCGTGTAGACCCAGCTCAGCTCGTTGCCACCCAACGCGACGTGGTACTGCCACCAACCTGCGAGAAGGAACGTCGGCACGAGGACCGAGACGAGCGCCGTGAGGCCGACGCAGCGCCACGTCAGGTACTTCTTCATGCGCGATCGACGCTACCGGATCGGTGACCGCCTCTGCTGGCGACCCCGGGTCTTGGCGTCGAGTCGATGAGACCGCTCGGTTGTCGGCCCCGTGCGCTGGCCGGTGCGCGAGTACCGTTTCTCCCCGTCGAGACGAGGAGGAGGAGGATCATGGGGTGCGTGCCGCCGTCTCGGTGAGCCTGCTCTCTGCGGTCGCGCTCTCGGCCGCACTGACGATCGCGTGGACGGCGGGCTCGGGAGATCGGGTGGGCCATCTTCGCTCCCAGCAGCTCGGCACCCGCGAATCGCCCGCATCCGCGTACCTGTCCGAGTCGCAGTGCCTCGCCACAGCGTCGATCCGCCTGCCTTGCTACGACCCTGCCCAGATCGAGACTGCGTACGACGAGCGACCGCTGTTCGACGAGGGCGTCGACGGCCGTGGCCAGACGATCGTCGTCGTGGACTCTTTCGGCTCTCCAACCATCCGCAGAGACCTCGCCACGTTCGACGCCCAATTCCACCTGCCCACACCGCCGCGCCTGCAGATCATCCAGCCCGCAGGCGCCGTCCCCCCCTACGATCCTGGGACAGCGACAATGACCGGATGGGCGGGGGAGACGACCCTCGACGTCGAATGGTCGCATGCCGTTGCGCCCGGCGCGGACATCCTCCTCGTCGAGACTCCCGTCTCCGAGACCGAAGGGACAGTTGGTTTCCCTCAGATCGAGGCCGCGGAGCTCTATGTCGTCCGCCACCGGCTCGGCGACGTCATCACCCAGAGCTTCGGCGCGAACGAGCGGACCTTCTCCTCGCCGAGCCGGCTCGAGGCGCTGCGCAGCGCCTTCGTCGCCGCGGCAGCCGCAGGTGTCACGGTCGTTGCATCGACCGGCGACACAGGGGTCAGCGACTACACGACAGCGACAGGCAAGGACTTCTCGACGACGCGGACGGTCACATGGCCCGCGAGCGATCCGCTGGTCACGGCAGTCGGGGGGACGAAGCTCAGCCTGGACGCTTCCGGGCACCGGACCTCGCCGGACCAGGTGTGGAACGATACGTACGATCCCGTGGCGAACGACTTCGTGTTCGGCACACCCCGGCCCCATCCGGACGCGAGCGGCGGGGGGCTCTCGTCGATCTTCTCGAGACCTTCGTACCAGCAGGGGGTCGCGCAGGTGGTGGGAGATCACCGCGGCATCCCCGACATCTCGATGAGCGCCGCGTGCTCAGGCCTGGTGGACACCTACCAGAGCTTCTCCGGGCCGACACCCCCGGGCTGGTACTACGTCTGCGGGACGAGCGAGGCCGCGCCGCTCTTCGCGGGAATCGTCGCGCTCGCAGACCAGGAGGCGCATCACGGTCTCGGTCTCATCAATCCTGCGCTCTACGCGATGGCACGAGCCCACGACCCCGGGATCGTTCCGGTGACGAAGGGTGACAACACGGTGTCGTTCGACGAGCGCGGTAGGCAGCACACGGTCGTCGGGTACCGCGCGTCGGCGGGTTACAACCTCGCCTCCGGCCTCGGCACCGTCGACGCCGCGCGCTTCGTGCCGGAGCTGGTGCGCACGGTCGCGGCGGTCGGCTCGGCGGTCACCTACCAAGTGCTGTCGGCACCCAGGAGGTCGTGACAGCTCCGCGAGGCAACGGTCAGCCCTCGGCGGTCTCCCTCGAGCGGTCCCCCCGCAGGCTCAGCTGCTCTTCGATCCGCTGGGCGTCGGTTTGCCAGTGCCAACCGCCGGTCGGCACGGCCCTTTCGAGAGGCGTGCCGGGGCCGAGCAGCTCGCGGACCGCGGCCTCGAGCTCGTGCGGCGTGGTCGCTCCGACGGCGGTCACCGTGCCGTCGGCATCCACCAGCACGTTCGTGGGAACGCCGCGGATGCCGAGCCGCTCGACCAGCTCGCCGGCTTCGTCGACGAGCACCGTGCCCTTGATGCCCCACAGCTCGCAGAATGTGCGCGCTTCGGCAAACGCTCGGGTGCCCTCCCAGACGTCCACCAAGATGATCTCCAGACCAGACCGGTCCGCACGCCGGCGCAGGTCCTCGATGACCGGCGCCTCGGCGTTGCACGGGCCTCACCAGCTGGCGAAGACGTTGATGACGTACTTGCGCCCCGCCCACGCCCTCAGGTCGCGCAGCTCCTCGGTCCACAGGTCCGGCAACGCCAGCGCGGGCATCTTCTTGCCCACCATCGGATGAGGTGCCTGCGCGAACGGCGACGAAGGGGCCCCGCCCAGCAGGTCCTCGACGAGGGTGAGCGTCCCGGAGCCGGCGTTGGCGACGAGGATGCGGCCAGGATGGAGCGGGTCTTCGCAGACGCCCCCGGGGGCGGCGCCGACGGGGATCCGCGACCACTCGACGCCGTCGAGCCCCATCACGCTCACGGTGCCGTCGCCGCGGTTGCCGACGTAGAGCCGGTCGTCACGCGAGCCCATCGTGAGCCCGACGGGCGCGTTCGGGACCTCCATCTCCGCGACCTTCTCGAGCGTGCGGCCGTCGACGCGGGTGATGGTGCTGGCGAGCGAGTCTGCGATGAAGACGTCCCCGCTCTGCTTGTGGACGTCTACCGCGCACGGCCCGGCGGCCAGCGGGACGTGGGCGACGACCTCGAGGGTCTTGTCGTCCACGACGCTCAGCGACGACGCCAAGAAGTTCACGCAGTAGACGCGTCCAGCTCGCGGGTCCGCGACGACCGCACCTGCGCCGAGCTCCGCGTCGACGACCCCGATCCGTTCGAGGCGGTCGAGGTCGATGACGCTCATCGTGGAGCCTGCGGCGTCGCCGGAGTAGAGGCGACGTCCTTCCACGTCGATGCACAAACCCGACGGGTAGCTGCCGACCGGCACCGTGGCAACCACGCGGCTCGTCCGCGTGTCGATGACCGAGATCTGGTCCGAGCGCGCGTCGGCGGTGAAGACCCTCCCGGTCCGCTCGTCGATGACGATGTCGATGGGCTCGTCGCCGACGGGGATCGTCTCGACGACCCTCAGCTCGTCGGGGTCGACCACCGTGACGGCGTTCGACCTCGAGCACGCCACGTAGATGCGGCCGCTCGCACGGCGGACGATCACCCCTTCAGGGTCGAGCCCGACCTCCACTTCTCCGATGAGCCGGAAGGCACGCCCCTCGGCGGTCGGGTCGACCCAGCAGCTCGGACCGCCTCCGATCTCGGTGAGCGGCTCCCGGGGCGGTTCGTCGCTGGCGTGCAAGATCGGCTCGTGCGGAATGTCCGGCATCCAGACCTCTCTTCCTTCCTGGATCGGCATTCGTCGCACGTCGACGGCTGCGGGGAGGTACCTGGGGCGGGCGTGCATGTGCGCGACCGCAGGTGAACCTTTGCAAGTCCGGTGCCCATCGCGCAAGACGGCGGGTCGGAAGCGGCGCGCAACGCGGCGCGGTCGGAAGCGTCGCGCAAGACGACGGGTCGGAAGCGTCGCGCAAGACGACGCGTCGGAAGCGGCGCGCAACGCGGCGCGGTCGGAAGCGTCGCGCAAGACGACGCGTCGGAAGCGTCGCGCCCGCCTCTGAGCCCGGTCCAGGGGTCCCTGAGCTGCGCAGGCGGCGGCCTCTACTCTCCTGATCCCCTACGCTCCTGCCCGGAGGTGTGCAGGTGCCTGGTGGGCCTCCCCGCCTTCAAAGCGGGTGGGACGGGTGATCCCCGTCCGGCGGGTTCGATTCCCGTCCACCTCCGCGGACGCC
>JAJYMD010000466.1 GCA_021787255.1 Actinomycetes bacterium
GATCCCCCGCCTTCCCGGGCGGCCCGAACGCTTCCTCGAGGTTCATCGGCTCGAAGAGCCCAGTCAGCGACCCGACGATGTTGCGCAGGTCGTCCAGCGTGCGCTGCGCGTACGGGATAGCCGCCTCCATACTGACATGCTCGCCCGTCGCCTCCTGGTGGCCGACTTCATGATCACGGTACCCTGCTTCGAGCGCACGGAGCTGGGTTTGGAGTACTCCGGCGAAGTACAGGTACTCCCAACCCGGAGGGCGCTCACTCAACACCTGCGCGACCTCGCGCTCGGTCCGCGGGGCGCGGTCCCCAGGCCACGGAACAAGATCGCCCGGGACGCCGTCCAGCTTCGCGCGGAGAGCAGCGACGATGCCTTCGATTCCGACGCGCCTGGCGTCGAGATAGTGCAACGTGGGGCGCAGGCCAACGATCTCGGTGTCGTCGAGCCGGATCGGCAGGATGTAGGCGCTTCGCTCCTCAAGCGCACGCGCCAATGCACTTCGCCGCTCCTCACGCGTCCAGATCTTCGCTGCGTAGTGCCGTGACAGGAACAGAACCGCATATCGCGACCGCTTGCGAAACACCGTGTCAAAGAACTCGACGAGATCTTCCCCCCACATTTCGGCTTGGTAGTCGCCGTCGAGGAAGATCCTCATCCCGGCGGCCTTGAGAGCTTCGGCGACCTCCTCGACGTACTCACGGTCTTCGCCCGCGAACGAGAGCGCTGCGTCAAACTCGTACGAGACTGCGTCCATTCAGTTCCTCAACCGTTCGTGTCAGGTCCGTCGTTGCCGCGGCGATACTCCGTCACCGGTTTCAGCGGAATCAGTTGGCCCAGACGCGTCAACCGGAGCTCGACCTCGCGAACTCTGCGCTGTCTCCACACCGGCTTGCGCACCGGTGAGCTGGTGAAGGAGAGGTCGTCGATCAGTCGGCGGATGGAACCAGCCGAAAGTGCAGGGCGTCGAGACCAGTAGGTCTCGAACTCATCGACGTCCTTCGTCCATCCCTGAGCACGCCGGTCGGCCACGGATGAGACGAGGTCCTTGTGATAGCCGTCGTCGCTGTCCTGCAACGCAAGTTCCCGTAGCGCGTGGGCGATCTCCTCTCCTTCCTGACGGAGAAGATCTCGGCCTGCCTCCCAATCGAGGAGGTTTCGGCCTCGCTCTGCTACCGACATACTCGGTACAGCCACCCCAGGCTCGCGCTGAAGGCGGGCGAGTTCTGAATGGAGCGCGCCGATCATCGACACGGCATGTTCCAACTCAACGGCATTGAGCGCAACGACGGAGACGCGGCCAGGCGGATCCGCACCCAGTAAAGTCGCTCCATCGTGTAGTCGCTTCACAGACCTGCGCGTATCCACGTACGCGTGGCCGGCGATCACAATGACCACGAGCGCAATCGCGCCCAATGGTCCGATGAGGCTGCGGATGACTTCCGCTGCAACACCGGTGGCGCTGACTGCGGAGATGAGAAGATCGGCAGCCTCGCCAAGACGGTCCTGCACCAGCACGGTGCCGACGGCGACGAGGGCGTACAGCCACCACCGCCGCTGCGACTCGGCCCGAAAGTGTGCCGCTGTTTGGAGCAGGCGTGGCCAAACGCCGTCACCGCGAGGTGCCAGAGCGACGACGCCACCGCGGTCCGCTTTGACCTTGGGGCTTTGCAGTTGATTGGGGCGGGGATTCGTCGGGGGTTCAGGTGCGCCTCCAGGCGCGACGTCGGTCATCGTCGGGCGGTGGAGGGCTGGCCTTCCACCAGCAGCTCGTATGCGATCAACCGAAGCTCCCCGGCCTTCACCTCCACCGGAGCGAGCAGCGTGCTCTCCTCCGGCGCCGGATCGCCGAAGAACAGCAGGCCGGAGGCCACCAGCACCTCGGCCGCGTCGCGGCGCTCGCCGAGCGTGCGCGCCGCGCGCAGCCGTCGGCGGGCATCGTCGAACCGGCTCCAGCCGCTGCGCCCGTCATAGTCCTCGACCCGCACCTGGAGGAGTCGGGCCAGGAGGTCGTCCGAGCGAGGGACCTCCACGCCGATGAGGCCGCCGCGGATCTCGGTTCGCATCCGGCGCGAGCGCTCCGACGCGCCGGCGAGGACCTGCGCGGTTGATCGCTCCCTCGTGAGCTGCTCGGCGACTCCCGTGGCGGCTCTCCGCAGCAGATCCCAGTCGATCACCGTGGGGCCCGGGGTGGGATGCGTGTCCGGCTGCCGTGGCTCACCCTCGCGGCAGGCGATGGCGCGGAAGATCTCGACTTCGTCGTCGAGCACCTGCCCCCACAGCGTCGAGGCGGCGAACGGGTAGAAGCGCCAGATGCTGTCGGACTCGTCGTGGCGGTCGGTCGGCGAGGCGAAGGCGATGAAGACACCCTCGCCGTGGGTCCAGTCGGCCGGCAGGCGCTTCACCGACGAGACGCCCATCGGGATCCGCGAGAGCCGCTCGTGCCCGGCCCGCTGCAGGAACGCTTCGAGCGGCTGGCGCATGTAGTCCGTCGAACCCAGCGTCCAGGATCGCTCGATCTCGTCGAGCACCGTCGCGTCGTCGCGTCGGTACAGGCGGCGCATCTGCTCGAGCGTCCGTCCCGGCCGATCCCCCGCGATCGTGGTGACCTGCTCGTCCCCCAGCCCGAGGCCGTGGATGCGGCGGAAACGATCGTCGAGACGGGCGAGGAGGCCGATGTGGCGCTCGAGCGCCTCGGGCGGCAGGAACGAGACGAGCCACACCAGGGGGTGCGGAGACCCGAGGCGATCGATCCGACCCGAGCGCTGGACCGCCACCTGCGGGTTGAAGTGCAGGTCGTAGTTGATGGCGCAGTCGGCGAGCTGGAGGTTGTGGCCCTCGGCGAGGACGTCGGTCGAGACGAGGATCTCGGGCTCGGGGACGCGTGCGGCGGTCACGGCGGCGGCGCGGCGATCTGGGTCGAACCAGGCGGTGATCGCCGTGCGGTCCCCTGCGGAGACCGAGCCGTCGATCCGCGCGACGCGGAACCCAGCCTCGGCAATCCGGCGCTCGAGGTACACCGCCGTGTCGCGGAACTGCGTGAAGACGAGCGTCTTGCGGCCGGCGAGCCCGGGCGAGCCCGGGCGGCCCTCCGGCGTACGGCGGAGCGCCGCGACGAGGGCCGCGACCTTGCCGTCCTCCGCGGCCACGGGCAGCGCCGCGGCCAGCGTGGCCAGGCGCTCACGGTCGCGCTCGATCGACGCGCGCACGGTCGGCAGGTCGTAGGCGTCGGCGTCGGGCAGCAGCGGGGCCGCCTCGAGCACGCGCGACCAGATCTCGTCGAGGCGGGCGAGGCCCGGGTCCTCCTCTGCGTCGACGTCCTCGTGCGCCTCGTCGGCGAGCAGCTGGCGCACCCTCGCGTCGGCGCGCAGGTCGAGGAGGCGCGGCGGCTCGGACGCGAGCGCCTCGCCGTAGCGGCGCAGGACCGCGTCGAGTCGGCGCAGGCTGATGCGGATCGCCTCGATGGAGGACTGGAAGCGCACGAGCAGCCCGACCGCGGCCAGCGCGGCGAGCGTGCCCGGTCGGATCAGGAGGCCGGCGTCGTCGGGATCGAACGGCCGGCCGTCGGCATCGTGGAGCGGGACCGGGACGACGGCCTCGGGATCGACGCGCCGGAAGCGCTCGAGGTCGTAGGGGGCGAGCTCGAGCGTCCGCAGGGTGCGCGCAAAGAGCTCGAAGAGCCGGTCCGTCCCGCCATACGCGTGGTCGACGTGGACCGGGCGCCGATCGGGCAGCGTGACGGCCTCGATCGCGACGCCGGCGGCGCGCGCCTCGTCCTGCGCCCGCAGGATATCGCTCCGGCTTCGCCGCACGATGGCCCGATCGAGCACGGGGAACGGATCGGCCTCGCCTGCGTCAACGCGCTTGAGGTGCCGCTCGAAGTCGGCCACGTCGGGGGCCCAGACGCTTCGCTGGTTCTTGGCCAGCACGCGGATCTCGTTGATGAGGTCCTCGATCCCCGTGTTCACGGGCGTCGCCGTGAGGAGGAGCACGCGGCGGTCGATGCGCCCGTCACCGGCGACGAGATCGACCGCCTTGCGGAACCACACGCCCCCGCCGCGCAGGCGATGCGCCTCGTCGATGACGATGAGGTCCGCGCCCCAGTAGGGCGAGGGGTCGAAGTCGGAGCGGAAGCTCTGGATCGTGAGGATCTCGCAGGCCCAGTCGAGGTTGTTCGCCTGGAGTGCGGCGCGCCACATCTCCTCGAGCGAGCGTGGGATGACGAGGAGCACCGGGCGGCCCTTGCCGCGTGGTCGCTTCACTGGCTCGTTGTAGAGGTAGTGGTGGATGACCCCGAGCGCCATGTACGTCTTGCCGAGGCCCACCGCGTCGGCGAGGAGGGCACCGCGAGTACGGCCGTCGAGCAGGCGGATGAGGCGGAAGACCGCGTCCTCCTGGAACCACTTGAGGTTGAACGTCGCCTGCTCAAGCGACGGCGGCCGGTCGATCCCGTAGCGGGCGGCGAGCGTCTTGATGAGGACGTCGTGGGGCGTGTACTCCTCGGACACGAGGGGCGTCGCGCGCAGGATCGCGAGGAGCTCGTCGGTGTAGTCGACGGCGTCGGGCTGTCCCCAGTACCGCTCGAACCAGTCGGCGACCTCTTCGACGACGACGTTGTCCTGGCGCCAGCCGACCAGCTCGCGGTTCTGCATGAGCCCGACATACGTGATGTTCGCGCTGCCGATGCCGACCGAACCGTCGAGGACGTACGCCTTGGCGTGCAGGAAGCCCTCGCCCTGCCAGAGCTTGACGACCGGCTCGCCCCGCTCGCGGTGGCGCTCGAGGAAACGGATGAGCGCCGCGACGTGCTCGGCCTCGCCGCGGGTGGTGAGCCGCGGCGGCTCTGTCTCCTGCTGCAGCGCCTGGCGCACGAGGTCCGCGATGCGTCGCTCCTCTCCGCCGACATCGAGGTTGGCGAGCTGGTAGTCCTTGCCGACAAGGAGCCGGAACTCGGCGAGGCGCTCGAGCGCGGGCCCGATGGCGCCCCACATCGAGGCGCCGAAGTAGCCCGAGGCGACCCACAGTCGGCGCGGGTTCTTCTCGATCTCGGCGGCGAGCCGCGCGCCGACCGTGGCGAGCTCGTTGTCGGTGTAGCTGAGGAGCAGCGGGCTCTTGGCGAGCGTCATCGCACCACCCACAGGTCGGCGTCTGGCGCGATCCCGTAGAGCTCGCGTACGCAGCGGTCGACCTCGGCCTCGAGCGCCTCCAGGGACTCGCCGGGTTCACCACGGTCGCGGGCTGCCTTCGCGCCCACCGCACGCCGCCCGAGCGTATCGAGCTCACGGCTCTGATCGGCAGTGAGCACGGGAACCGGGAGTCTACGGATGTGTCCGACTTCGATCTGCAGCCGAGAGCCGAGGAAGGTGCGAAGAGCGAAGTCCAGCAGAGGCGCATTCATGACGGCGAGGAGAGCCGCGGGCGGCAGCCAGACCACGGTGCTGCGCACCAGCGGCGTCTTGTGTCCGAAGATGGCGCCCTCGGCCACCTGACGTGCGCGCAGATAGCTCGCGATCGTGTTCCACGTAAGCCCACCCTGGCCCCAGAGGTGTTCGTTCCGAAAGTAGGGCTTGCGGTAGCTCTCCGTCTGGCGCGCCCGCCGACGCAGTAGGGCCACCGCCTCGGGCGACCAGTCGATCACGAGCGGGTTCTCACGACGCCACCGTGCGGCGCCACCGTCGTCGCCTGAGCTGTCGCCCTTCTCGAACGGCACCCACGTCGGGCCGGCCGTGATGCCGTCCTCGATCTCCCCCGATGTGAGGCGTGTGGCGCGCACGGCTGCGAGCGGCGCGACCCGGATGAGCCCGCTGCGCGGCCAGCCCAGATCCTCAGGTCGATAGGCGTCCGCCACGGTCAACAGCGCGCGCTCAAGGTTCCCGCGCGTGAGCTCCCGCTCGAGCAGCGCTCGGGGGCCTGGCAGCCCGCGGACCAGCGCGGCGTACCGGCGTGCGTTCTCTCGGGCCTCGTCTGCTTCGGCCGTTCCGTCGATCGCCCCCAGGAACCGCCGGTCGTCTGCAGTAGCGAGGCCCTGGCCACCCTCCAGGACAAGGCCGAGCAGGATGAAGTCGACGCCGGGACGCAGCCGATCATAGAAGCCGGTGCCGGTCGCGGCCTCTTTCCACCGGTCGAGCGCCCGCGTGTCCGAGATGAGCTCCCAGTCGGCCTGGCGGCGCGCGCCGCCGCTGCCCGTCGAGTAGCGGCTGAAGTCGCGCCATGCCACGGTGCGCTCGAAGGCGCCGAGCAGCTGTCGGGCAGGCCGGCTCGGGCGGAACAGCGGTCGGTGCGGCAACCGCAGATAGTCGGCCCGCGGCACCACCCACAGCTCGGATCGCCCGATGGGGTAGCAGTCGTCGGTCGGTTCAACGGCGACCGACGCACCCGCCAGGTCCCGCGTCGGCCGCCCGTGGTTCTCCACCCAGCGCACGCTCGGGCGGGTGGGCTGCTGCGCCGCGACCACGACGACCCCGCCGTTCACGGCTCGTCCCTCGAAGCAGCGCGACCGCGCCGTCACGAGCAGTTCGAGGTCGGCAGCGTCGTCGGGCAGGATGCGCCGGCGGAGCTCGTCGGCGTCCTCGCTCGTGAAGATCGAGTCGTTGAAGATCATCGACACGACCCCGCCGCGGCGCACGAACTGCAGCGCGCGGAACGCGAAGTGGATCATGAGGTCGTAGGTGCGCCCGTAGTGCAGCCCGAGGTCGGCGATCCGGCGCGCGTCGAGGCGCTGGGCGACCTCCTTCCGGCCCACGTAGGGCGGGTTCATGATCACGACGTCCCAGCCGCCGGCGCGCGCCACCTCGGGCGCCTGAAAGGCCGGCACGAAGAGCGGGAAGACGCGGTCCCGCGAGCCGTACGCGCCGCGCAGCTCGGCGACGCCGGCAGTCGCCGCTGCGCCCAACCGGCGCGTGGCCTCCTGCGTGGAACGCTGCTGCAGCCGGGCGTTCTCGACGACCCGGGCGAAGATCCCCTCGACGACCGTGTCCTCCTCGGCCGCCAGCTCCTCGCGCAGGGCAGCCTTCTGTGCCGGCCGGGCCTGCTCGAAGTAGCGCTCCCGGAGCGACACGAGGGCGGTCGGGTCGGGGAGGTCGAGCCCGATCGTCAGCGCGCCAGCGCGGGTCTGCTGGACCTCGAACCCGCCCACGAAGTCGGTGAGGGAGTCGGCACAGACGATGCGGTATTCGAGGTTCGGCAGCGGGTGGACGTCGCCCGTCTCCTCCTCGACGAGCAGGGCCAGCCACATGCGCAGGCGGCACAGCTCGACCGCGCCCGGGTTGATGTCGACGCCGAACAGGCAGCGCTCGACCGCGTGGCTCTTCCAGTTCCAGAGCTCACCCGCCGTCGGCTCGCGGTGGGCGATGGCCTGGTATGCGAGGCGGCGCAGCCGGACCATCTCGGTGAGCATCCCGAGGGGGAACGCCCCGGACCCGACCGCGGGGTCGAGGACCCGGCAGGCCACCACCGCGGCGTCGATCTGGCGTGCCATGGCCGCCGCGTCGATGGGGTCGAGGCGCTCGAGCGCCTCGTCGTCGGTGACGACGGTGCGTGCCTGTTCCTCGGTGAGGCCCGCGGCGCGCTGCAGGTGATGGACGAGCGCCTCGCGGCACATGAACTGCACGACGGGACGCGGCGTATACACCGTGCCTTCGCGGCGGATCTCCTCGTCGGAGACGAGGTTCTCGAACACCTTGCCCAGCATCTCGGGATCGACCGCGACGTCGTGCTCGTCGGCGGCTTCCTCCGACACCGTGAACGTCCAGCCGTTCAGGAACCCGAGGAGCCCGCCGTCGGTCGAAAACACCTCATCGGGCAGATCGAGCGTCGTGACGTACGTGCGCTCGAACAGGCCGCCGTTCAAGAAGGGGATGCCGGGATGCTCGTTCCAGGGCGTCGCGCGCTCGGCGAGCGGCTTCGAGAGGGCCTCGTAGAAAAGGGGCTCGAGCACCTGCTGGTAGTAGCCGTGGCGCCCGGCGGCGGTGAACTCCCGGAACTGCCGGGAGAGCCAGTCAGCCCGGCGCTCGAGGAGCCCCTTCCGCTGCAGGAAGTAGCAGAAGAGGATCTGGGTCACGATGCGGAGCGCCACGCGATCCGGCCCGCCGCCCACGTCGACGCCCGCGCTGACCCCCGGGTGGGCAGCGGCGGCTGCGCGCACCGCCTCGAGGATCGCCGTGTGGTGGACCGCCAGCTGCTCGTAGAAGCGGCGCGTGACACGCTCGACATCGAGCGCGTCGTCGATGCGGGTCTGCGATCCGGTCG
>JAJYMD010000168.1 GCA_021787255.1 Actinomycetes bacterium
GGAAGCCGTCGGCGCGAGCGCGGGATCGCAGTCGAGCGACGCGCCCTCCGGCTCCCCTGTGCTCGACCAGTTCGGCCGGAACCTCACGCAGCTCGCCCGCGACGGCAAGCTCGACCCGGTCATCGGCCGCGAGAAGGAGATCGAGCGGGTCATGCAGGTGTTGTCCCGCCGTACGAAGAACAACCCGGTGCTCATCGGCGAGCCCGGAGTGGGGAAGACCGCCATCGTCGAGGGGCTCGCCCAGCGGATCGTCGCCAACGAGGTGCCCGAGACCCTCGTCGGCAAGCAGCTCTACACGCTGGACCTCGGCGCGCTGGTCGCAGGGAGCCGCTACCGCGGCGACTTCGAGGAGCGCCTGAAGAAGGTGCTGAAGGAGATCCGCACGCGCGGCGACATCATCTTGTTCATCGACGAGCTGCACACGCTCGTCGGCGCGGGGGCGGCGGAGGGCGCGATCGACGCGGCGTCGATCTTGAAGCCGATGCTCGCCCGCGGCGAGCTCCAGACCGTGGGCGCGACGACGCTCGACGAGTACCGCAAGCACCTGGAGAAGGACGCGGCGCTCGAGCGGCGCTTCCAGCCGGTGAAGGTCGGCCAGCCCTCCGTGGCGCTCACCATCGACATCTTGAAGGGCCTGCGCGACCGTTACGAGTCACACCACGCGGTGACGATCACCGACCAGGCGCTCGTCGCTGCGGCGAACCTCGCCGACCGCTACCTCGCGGACCGCTTCTTGCCCGACAAGGCGATCGACCTCATCGACGAGGCCGGCAGCCGCCTGCGCATCCGGCGCATGACGACCCCTCCGGGTCACAAGAAGCTCGACGAGGAGATCAACCGGCTGCGCCAGGACAAGGAGGCCGCGATCGGCCGCGGCGCGTTCGAGCAAGCGAAGAAGCTCGCAGAGCAGGAGACCGAGCGTCTGTCGCGCAAGGAAGCGATGGAGGCCGAGTGGCGCGCCGAGGGCGTGGACCTCTTCGACGTGGTCGACGAGGAGGTCATCGCAGAGGTGCTCGCGAACTGGACGGGGATCCCCGTCTACCGCCTCACCGAGGAGGAGACCGCGAAGCTCTTGCGCATGGAGGACGAGCTGCACAAGCGGGTGATCGGCCAGGAGGAGGCGCTGAAGGCGCTTGCCCGGGCGATCCGCCGGACGCGCGCGGGCCTGAAGGACCCGAAGCGCCCGAGCGGCTCGTTCATCTTCCTCGGCCCGACCGGCGTGGGGAAGACCGAGCTCGCCAAGACGCTCGCCGAGTTCCTCTTCGACGACGAGGACGCGCTGATCCAGCTCGACATGAGCGAGTACATGGAGAAGCACACCGTGTCGCGGCTGGTCGGCTCGCCTCCGGGTTACGTCGGCTACGAAGAGGGCGGCCAGCTGACCGAGGCGGTGCGGCGCAAGCCGTTCTCCGTCGTGCTCTTCGACGAGGTCGAGAAGGCGCACCCCGACGTGTTCAACGCGCTGCTCCAGATCCTGGAGGACGGGCGCCTCACGGACGCGCAGGGCCGGTCCGTCGACTTCAAGAACACCGTGCTCATCATGACGTCGAACCTCGGGACGGCGGACCTGCGCAAGGCGTCCGTCGGCTTCCAGAAGACCTCGGAGGCAGTGACCTACGAGAAGATGAAGGCCAAGGTCCACGACGCCTTGAAGGCGCACTTCCGTCCTGAGTTCCTGAACCGGATCGACGAGATCATCGTCTTCCACGAGCTCACGAAGGAAGAGGTCATGGAGATCGTCGACCTGATGGTGAACCGTACGAGGGAGCAGCTGTCGGGCCAGGGGCTCGGTCTCGAGCTCACCGCGACGGCACGGGCCTTCCTCGCCGAGAAGGGTTACGACCCCCAGCTCGGGGCGCGGCCGCTGCGTCGCGCGATCCAGCAGCTCGTCGAGGACCCGCTCTCCGAGCGGATCTTGTGGAAGGACTTCCGTGTCGGCGAGACGATCGTCGTGGATGTCGAGACGGAGCCGGGCGACGGGCAGGACGGCCCGCACCTCGTCTTCCGGGCAGTCGAGGGTGTCGAGCCCCCGCCGATGGAGTTGGCGGGGAGCGGCCCTTCCGACTGAGCCCGACCGAGCCCGACTGAGCCGACTGAGCCGATGCCGGTGAACCCGCAGGTGGCCGAGGACTCGCTCGGCGGCCGGCGGGCCGGGGCCCGCTGGAACGACGCTGTGGTCGCGGACGACGGCGACGCGCTGTTGGAGGCGCTCGCGCTGGTCGCGCCAGGGACGCGGCTGCGCCAGGGCCTCGACCGCGTCCTCCAGGCAAAGCGCGGCGCGATCATCGTGTTCGGCGACGATCCCGCCGTCCTGGCCATCTGCACGGGCGGCTTCGTCCTCGACACGGCGTTCACCCCCGAGCGCCTGTCCGAGCTCGCGAAGATGGACGGAGCGATCATCCTCACCGCGGATGCGTCGCGCATCGCGAGGGCGAACGTCCACCTGACCCCGCGGGCATCGATCCCGACGAGTGAGACGGGCACGAGGCACAGGACGGCTGAACGCGTCGCGCGTTCCTTGGACGTCCCTGTCGTGACGGTGTCGGAGTCCATGTCGACGATCACCGTCTACCGTGGCGCCGCCCGCCACATGCTGCAGCAGCCGGGGCGCTTGATCGACCGGGCCGCCCAGGCGATCTCCGCGGTCGAACGGTTCAAGTCGCGCTTCGACGTTGCGCTCGCGCTGCTCTCGACGCTCGAGGTCGAGGATTCCGTGTCGGTCAACGACGTGGTCGCCGTCCTCCAGCCCGGCGAGATGGTGGTGCGCTTCACCGAGGAGGTCGAGGGCTACCTCGTCGAGCTGGGTGAGGACGGCAGGCTCATCCGGCTGCAGATCGAAGAGCTCGGCGCGGGCGTCGAAGAGACGCTGCGCCTCGTCGTGCTGGACTACGTCGTGACCGACGACGTCGCCGGGGTCGGTGCAGGAGAGGGGCGAGAGGGGGGCCGAGCCGGCTGGTCCTCGCCCAACGGTGAGAGCCCGACCCGGGATGCAGGGCGCGATCCGCGTGCCTCGGCGCTCAAGGCGCGTGCCGACCAGGCGCTCGCCGCGCTGCACGACCTGAGCCACGACGAGCTCATGGGGAGGACTGCCGTCGCCGCCGTGCTCGGCTTCGACCCGGCCCCCGGCGTGCTCGACCTCCCGGCCGAAGCCCGCGGGTATCGGCTTCTCCATCGGTTGCCGCGGGTCTCCGAGGCGGTCATCGAGCGGATCGTCGAGCGGTTCGCCACCCTTCCGAGGCTCATGGAGGCCTCCCTCGCCGATCTGGAAAAGGTTGGCGGCGTGGGGGAGGCCAAGGCCCGATCGGTGAAGGACGGACTGTCGAGGATGGTCGAGGCGAGCATCCTCGAGCGCTACGAGTGATCCGAGGGCCCTGGCGATCCGGTACAATGCAAGGCCGCCGGTCCCCGTCGGGCCGGCAGCGTGGAGCTGCCGACGCCCCCTCGTGATGCGCGGTTCCCCCGTTGGAGATGTGCAGCAAGGAGTCCGGTGTTCGACGTCGGTGACAAGGTCGTCTATCCCCACCACGGTGCAGCGGTCGTGGAGAAGAGGGAGACCAAGGTGGCCTTTGGCCAGAAGCGCGAGTACCTGGTGCTCCGGCTTGCCTATGGCGATCTCACCTTGATGGTCCCCGCGGACAACACCGAAGGTGTCGGTCTGCGCGAAGTCATCAACGACGAAGAGGTCGAGGAGGTGTTCGCCGTCCTTCGAAAGAAAGAGGCGCGGATGCCCACCAACTGGTCCCGCCGGTACAAGAACCACTCCGAGAAGCTCCGGTCCGGTGACATCTACCAGGTCGCCGAGGTCGTCCGGAACCTCTCGATCCGCGACAAGGACAAGGGGCTCTCTGCGGGCGAGAAGCGCATGCTCGGCCGCGCCCGACAGATCCTCGTGTCCGAGCTCACCTTCGCGCTCGGCGTCGACGAGGAGGCCGCCGAGCAGCGACTGAACGAGGTCCTGCCGTAAGCACCTCGGAGGGCCCTGGGGCTCGGACCGTGTGGGCGGTCATCGTGGCGGGGGGCAGCGGATCTCGCTTCGGTCGGCCGAAGCAGTTCGAGTCCCTTGCGGGTCGCCCCGTGGTCGAGTGGTCGGTCACGGCTGCGCGAAAGGCGACCGACGGGGTCGTCCTCGTGGTTCCCGCGGGCGAAGAAGATCGGGCGCTCTCCCTCGGTGCGGACGTCGTCGTCACCGGCGGCGAGACGCGCTCGGCTTCGGTGCGCCGCGGGCTCGAGCACGTTCCCGATCAGGTCGACGTCGTGGTGGTGCACGACGCGGCCCGCCCGCTGGCCTCGCCCGCCCTGTTCGCCGCCGTGGTCGCCCCGCTGCTCGGAGCAGAGAGCGAAGAAGATGCCGACGGCGTCGACGGGGTCGTCTGCGGCATCGCCATCGCGGACACCTTGAAGCGTGTTGGCGGCAACGGGTCGACGGTGACGGAGACCGTGGACCGCACCTCGCTCGTCGCCGTGCAGACGCCCCAGGCGTTTCGTGCCGCAGTGCTCCGCCGGGCGCACGCTGCAGGAGGCGATGCGACCGATGACGCGGCCCTCGTCGAGGCGATCGGGGGCAAGGTGTGCGTCGTCCCCGGCGAGGCGCACAACGTCAAGCTGACCGTGCCGTCGGATCTCGCGCTCTTGGAGCACCTCGCCGGCGGTGGGGAGTGGTGACGCTGCGTGTCGGGCAGGGCTTCGACGTCCATCCGTTCTCCGAGGACCCCTCACGTCGGCTGGTGCTGGGCGGGGTCGTGGTGGACGGCTCGCGCGGGCTCTCGGGCCACAGCGACGCGGACGTCCTCGCCCACGCGCTGAGCGACGCGCTGCTCGGCGCTGCAGGGCTGGGAGACATCGGGCGGCACTTCCCCGACACGGACCCTCGCTATGCCGGGGCGGACAGTGTTCAGCTGCTCTCGCGTGTCGTCGGGCTCGTCGCAGACGCGAGGCTCCGGGCGGCGAACGCCGACTGCACGCTCCTGGCTGAGCGGCCGAAGCTGAGCCCGCTGCTACCGGCGATGGCCGAGCGTCTGTCCGGCGTCCTCGGTGCGCCGGTGTCGGTCAAGGCGAGCCGGGGCGAGGGACTGGGTGCGATCGGGCGAGCCGAGGGGATCGCATGTCTCGCCGTCGTCCTGCTGGACGCCTCGTGACGCCGGCAGGGCGCGGAGCGAGCCACGGGCGCCCTCGGCGCGATGCGCGCCGAGGGGCCGCGGGAGGCCGCTATGGCGCGTCCGACGGGCGTTCCCGCGCCTCGGACCGCCGCTCCGGCGTGCCCGATGGGCACCCGCACGCACGTCCCGCGGCTCGCGACGGGCTCGGGGGCGACCAGGTGGAGGGGCGTCGTGCGGTGCGCGAGCTGCTTGCCGCCGGCCGGCGTCCGATTCGGACGCTGTGGCTCGCCGAAGGGCTCGACCCGTCCCCCCAGCTCGACGAGATCGAGCAGCTCGCCGCGCGCCGGCGGGTGCGCGTCGAGATGGTCTCACGGGCACGGCTCGAGGCCGCGGCACGGACCGAGGCACCCCAGGGCGTGCTCGCCCGTGCACGCCCGATCGAGCCGGTGGACCTGGACGACCTCGCTGCGCCGGCGCGCGGGCCGGCATTCATCGTGGTGGTCGCAGGCGTCACGGATCCTCGGAACCTCGGGGCGCTCTTGCGGAGCGCGGAGTGCGCAGGGGTCACCGGGGTGGTCCTGCCTCGCCATCGCGCGGTGCATCTGTCGCCCACGGTCGCCAAGGTCGCCGCCGGGGCGATCGAGCACCTCGACTTCGCGCTCGTGGGCGGCATCCCCAACGCGCTTGAGCACCTGTCGTCGCTCGGGATCTGGGCGTTGGGGCTCGCGTCCGAGTCGCCGCGCTCGATCTACGACGTCGCGATCGGTGACGGGCCGATGGCCGTGGTGGTCGGCGGCGAGGAGCGGGGCCTCGCGCCCCTGGTTCGCAGGCGCTGCGACGAGGTTGTCGCGATCCCCCAGCACGGCTCGCTCGCGTCGCTCAACGTCGGCGTGGCGGCGGCCGTGGCGTGCTTCGAGGTCGCACGCCGCCGATCGAGCTGAGGTGCGCTTGCGGCCGGGCCACGTCGTTGGCAGGCTGGTCCTGTGACCACGGCGCGGGGGGCGCAGCCGCAGCCGCCCCGAGACGGCAGGCCAGACGGTCCCCCCGCGTGGTCCCTGGGCAAGGCGATCGGGGTGCTCGTGGTCGCGATCGCCCTCGGCGCTTCTCTCATCGCCCTCGGCGCAGGGCGCCACGCACCGGCGTCGGCGGCGAACCGCGCCGTCACCTCCACCAGCACGACGACGAGCCCGACGTCCTCGAGCCCGACGTCCTCGAGCCCGACGACGAGCCCCACGACGAGCCCGACGTCCTCGAGCCCTCCGTCGGCGAAGAGCTCGACACCGTCAGGTGCGTCTTCGGGGGTACGTCCGAGCGGGACAGTGAAGGTGCTCGTGGCGAACGCCAGCCAGACGAACGGCGTGGCCGCGTACTACTCGGGCAAGCTCGCGGCCGCCGGGTGGGGAACGCTCACCCCGACCACGGCCACCACAGCGGAGTCCACGTCCGCGATCTACTACGCGTCAGGCCAGCACGGTGCCGCGCTCGCCATCGCCGCCGCGCTCGGCGTCCCCTCGTCGGCGGTGCAGCCCGTCGCCTCGAGCGTCGTGCCCGTCGTCGGTGACACACAGGCCGCCGTTGTGGTCGTGGCCGGCAACGACCTGGCGGCCAAGGTCCCCCCCGCCGCAGCGGGCTGAGGGGGCGGCACGAACGAGTGGGTCGCGCCGATCCCCCGCCCCCGCGCTCGTCCCCGCCCCCGTCCCTGGACCGGCCCCCGCCGCTCGTGCCGCCGTTCTCCCCCTCCAGGCTTCCCCCGCCGCTCGTGCCGCTGCGCGAGCGTGCCGGGCAGGCGGCCCTGTTCCTCGATTACGACGGCACGCTCGCGCCGATCGTCGACGATCCCGCAGGGGCGCGGCCTGTCCCGGGCGTGCCGGAGCTGCTCGCTCGGCTCGGCGCACGGCTCGGCGTCGTCGCGGTGGTGTCCGGGCGGCCGCTCGCGTACCTCCAAGCAGCGCTCGGCCGGCCTGCGGGAGTGCGTATGGCCGGTCTCTACGGGATGGAGGAGATCGGGCCCGACGGGCAGCTCCGGAGCGACCCCGACGCCGAGGGCTGGCGCGGCGCCGTCCAAGGGGTGACCGACGTGCTGCGACGAGCCGCGCCACCCGGCGTCGAGGTGGAGCCCAAGGGGCTGGCAGTGACCGTGCACTGGCGGCGTGCGCCGGCGCAGGAGGGGTGGGTGCGTGAGGCGGTCACCTCCGAGGCGGCGCGCACGGGGCTCCACGCGCAGCTGGGGCGTATGTCGGTGGAGCTGCGCCCGCCGGTGGCCGCCGACAAGGGGACCGTGGTCGCCCGTCTCGGCGCGTGCCACGCGGTCGTGGGGTGCTTCGGCGACGACCTGGGTGACGTCCCGGCCTTCGAGGCGGTCGCCGCCCTCGGGCGTGCCGGTGCGACGACCGTCACGGTCGTCGTCGCGGACGCCGAGAGCCCGCCGCAGCTGGTGACGATGGCCGACGTCTCGGTGGCCGGCCCCGAAGCTGCCGTCGCGCTGCTCGAGGCGATCGCAGAAGACTGATTCGGTCGGTCGGTATCATCGGCTGATGCAGCCTCCGCGAGTCGACGTGCTGGTCGTCGTGGAGCCGTGCCCGGTCCCCCCGGTGCTCGCTGCCCGTGCTCGGCGGGTGGTGCACGTCCCGGCCGTGCAGACCTCGGCGTCGCTGGTCGGGGAGCTGCGTGGCATCATCCCGGGCCTGGTGGGCGTCGTCGGGGACGTGAGCGCGGCGAGCTCGACGCTGGCCCTGCGGATCGCCGAGGAGGTGCATCGCGCAGGCTTTCCGACCGTGCTGTTCAGCGACGAACCGGTCGAGGTGCCCGCAGGCGTGGACGTCCACCCGATCCGCGACCCCAGGCCGGCGATGGACGCGGCGTACAGCGTGGTCGACCTCGTGGGGAGGACGCCGCTCGTCCGGCTCGACCGCATCGGCCGCGACCTTCCCTGTCACTTGCTCGCCAAGCTCGAGCAGCTGAACCCGGGCGGCAGCGTGAAGGACCGTCCTGCCCGGGCGATGCTCGACGCCGCAGAGGCCGAAGGGCGCATCGCCAGCGGGGGAACGATCGTCGAGCCCACGTCGGGCAACACCGGCGTCGGGCTCGCCATGCTCGCGGCAGTGCGCGGGTACCGGTGCATCTTCACCGTCCCC
>JAJYMD010000077.1 GCA_021787255.1 Actinomycetes bacterium
GAGCCTCCGATCGAGCCTCCGATCCCGCCGCGGATCGAGCCTCCGATCCCGCCGCGGATCGAGCCTCCGATCCCGCCTCCGAGGGCGGGACCTTCGGCCCTTGGCGCGGGGACGCCGCAAGGACGAAGCTGGGTTCGGGCGGTCCGCGGAGCACGTGACGGGGTCGGCGGAGCACGTGACTTCGGCTGTGAGGCTGTGACCTTCGGGCGCAATCTGCGAGCCGCTCGAAGCGTTGAAAGAAACAAAGCAAAAAGAACAACCCAAGGAGAGGAGAGACTGAAATGTTGATGAGGTTCGATCCATTCCGTGAGCTCGACCAGCTCACCGCCGAGCTTCGTGACGGAAGGCGGCTTCGCTCGATGCCGCTCGACGCCTACCGCATCGGCGACACGTTCCACGTCGATCTCGACCTGCCAGGGGTGGACCCTGAGTCCATCGAGGTCACGGTGGAGAAGAACGTGCTCAGCGTGAAGGCAGAGCGCCGCTGGAAGGTCGAGGACGCAGAGACCGTCGTGTGCGAGCGGCCGACCGGGACGTTCAGCCGGGAGCTCTTCCTCGGCGAGAGCCTGGACACCGAGAAGATCTCTGCCTCCTACGAGAACGGCGTGCTGCGTCTGCGCATCCCGGTCGCAGAGGAGGCGAGGCCCCGGCGTATCGAGGTGAGCTCCTCGGAGAAGAAGGAAGCGATCGCCACCGCGAGCGCGGCCTGAGGATCCGGGAGCGACGCGCAGAAAGTGCCGAGGGGCGCTTTCTGCGCGTCCTTGCGTCTGCTCCGCGACGGAGCGAGGAACGGCGGGAAGGACCCGCCAGGGAACCGTCAGACCGCCAGGGAACCGTCAGACCGCCAGGGAACCGCCAGAGAGCAAGGCAGGAGGAGGGAGGTGGAGCAGTTGGCACGCCTCATCGATGAGCGGACGGCCGAGACCGTGAGGCAATCGCTCGGCCAGCTCGTCCGTCCGGTTCGACTGGTTCTCTTCACCCAGGCCGCCACGGCCTGCGGCACCTGTCGAGAGCAGCGGCAGCTGCTGGAGGAGCTCGTGGGGCTGTCCGACAAGGTCACCCTCGAGGTGAAGGACCTGGTCGCCGACGCCCGCGAAGCCCGCGAACTGCGGGTCGTGCGAGTGCCGACCACGGCGGTGGTCGCCGAGCGCGACTACGGAGTGCGTTTCGTCGGCGTGACCGCAGGCTTCGAATTCGAGTCGCTCCTCGAGGCGATCGTCCTCGTCGCGCAGGGGAGGTCGGGGCTCGGGCCCGAGCTCGAGCAGCTGGTCGCCATGATCACGTCGCCGACCCACCTCGAGGTGATGGTCACCTTGACGTGCCCGTACTGCCCGAAGATGGTCCAGCTCGCCCACCGCCTGGCCGTGGCCAACGACCACATCCGTGCCGACATGGTCGAGTCCGCCGAGTTCCCCGACCTCGTCGAGCGCTACGAGGTGTCCGGGGTCCCGCGGACCGTCGTGAACGAGCGCCCCGCCTTCGAAGGCGCGCTCCCGCCGGCCACTGCGATCCTGGAGATCTTGAAGGTGGCCAACCCCTCCGCCTACGAGAAGGTGGACATCGGGCTGCGTGAGGCGCGTGGCGAGCGCAAGGTCCGCCGTCCCGAGCCCGGGCACCGCTACGACGTGGCCATCGTGGGAGCCGGGCCGGCCGCCATGTCGGCCACCGTCTACGCCGCGAGGAAGGCGCTCGACGTCCTCGTGGTCGGCGATCACGTGGGCGGTCAGATCACCGACACCGCACTGATCGAGAACTGGCTGGGGATGCCCGAGGTCACCGGCGCAGAGCTGGCAGAGGCGTTCAGGAACCACGCCGAGCGCTACGGGGTAGCCGAGCAGCTCCATGCCAGCGTGACGACGATCGAGGTCACGGACGGTGGCTTCAGCCTCGGGACCTCGACAGGAGCGCGCTACGAGGCGTCGGCGGTGATCTACTGCGCAGGAAAGCAGTACCGGCGCCTCGGGGTGCCCGGGGAGAGCCGCTTCCTTGGCCGCGGCATCGGCTTCTGCGCCACGTGCGACGCACCGCTGTACCGGGACAAGGCGGTGGCGATCATCGGCGGAGGGAACTCCGCCTTCAGCGCCGCGAGGGACCTGCGCCCGTTCGCCAGGGAGATCCACCTCGTGAACGTCCTCCCAGACTGGCAGGCCGACCCCGTGCTCTTCGACCAGGTGGCCACCGACCCGCGCGTGCACCTCCATCCGGCCACCGAGGTGCGCGAGTACCTGGGGCGCGACCGGCTCACCGGCGTGCGCCTCGAGTCCCTCGACGGCAGGGCACGGCTGGACCTGCGCGTCGAGGGCGTGTTCTTGGAGATCGGCCTGGTGCCGAACTCCGATCCGGTGAGAGGGCTCGTCCGGCTCAACGCCGAGGGCGAGATCGAGGTGGGTCGCGACCAGTCCACCTCGGTCCCGGGTCTGTTCGCCGCCGGCGACGTGACCGACGAGCCGGAGAAGCAGATCGTGGTCGCCGCCGGGGCCGGGGCGAAAGCCGCGCTCGCGGCCGACCGGTATCTCCTCGAGCGGGGCCGCCATCTCGTGGAGGGAGGCGGGGGGATCGCGCAGCGAGGCGGCGAGATCGCGACGTCCGCTGCCGTCGCGAGGCTCGCCTCGTGACCCGCGCGCCGGCAGCCCTGAGCTGAAGCCAGAGATGCGCGACCCGAGCCCGACGGCGCGCGACGCCCCTCTGCGGCTGCGCAAGCGCGACGGGCGGCTCGTCGCCTTCGAGGCGGAGAGGATCGAAGCCGCAGTGACGAAGGCCGCCCGAGAGGTCGGCAGAGATGTCCCCGGGCTCGCAGCGTCGGTGGCCGAGACGGTGAGCTCCGAGCTCTCGACGCGCTTCGGCCGTCTGCCCCCGGGGGTCGAAGACGTCCAGGACGCCGTCGAGCGGGTGCTCATGACGGCCGGGTTGGCAGAGGTGGCTCGCGCCTACGTCCTGTATCGACGACGGCGAGCCGAGCTCCGCCACGCGAAGGAGCAGCTCGGGGTCCGCGACGAGCTCAAGCTCGGCCTGGGCGCGCTGGCGGTGCTGAAGGAGCGCTACCTGTTGAAGGACCGCCACGGCACTGTGGTCGAGTCGACCGCGCAGATGATGGAACGCGTGGCCCGCCACGTGGCCCAGGCAGAGGAGCAGTGGCAGCCCGCCGACGCCCCACGATGGGCCGAGGCCTTCCAGGGCGCGCTGGAGCGCCTCGAGTTCCTTCCGAACTCTCCGACCCTCATGAACGCCGGCACGAGCCTCGGGCTGCTCTCCGGCTGCGTGGTGCTCCCGCTGGAGGACTCCCTCGACTCGCTCTTCAGAGCGCTCGGGGACGCCGCCCGCCTGCACCAGGCCGGCGGGGGGACCGGGTACTCGTTCTCGCACCTGCGCCCCAGAGGTGACCGGGTGGCGAGCACGGGCGGCGCGGCCAGCGGACCGGTCTCCTTCCTCTCGGTCTTCGACGTCGCAGCGGCGGTGGTCGCCGGCGGCGGCCGGCGACGAGGCGCGTCCATGGCCGTACTGGACGTGTCCCACCCGGACATCGTCGAATTCGTGGACGCGAAGGAGGCTCCCGGCGTCCTCGAGCACTTCAACCTGTCGGTCGGGGTCTCCGGTTCCTTCATGCGCGCCGTGCTTCGTGGCGGCGAGCACCGCCTCGTGAACCCCCGCACGAAGAAGGTCGTGGGCAGGATCGCCGCCGGCGAGCTCTTCGACCGCATCTGTGCGGCGGCGTGGCGCAGCGGGGACCCGGGGCTCTTGTTCCTCGACCGCATCAACAGGGACAACCCGTTGCCGAGCCTCGGGCGGATCGAGGCGACCAACCCCTGCGGGGAGGTGCCGCTCCTGCCCTACGAGTCGTGCAACTTGGGGTCGCTGAACTTGGCTCGCTTCGTCGAGGGCGGGAAGGTCGACGTCGAGCGGTTGGGCGCCGCGGTGCACCTGGCGGTCCGCTTCCTCGACGACGTGATCGACGTGAGCCGCTATCCGGTCACCGCGCTCGAGGCGCCGGCGCATGCGGCCCGCAAGATCGGTCTCGGGGTGATGGGGTTGGCCGAGATGCTGGCGAGCCTGGGGATCCGCTACGACTCGGCGCACGCCGTTCGCCTCGCCGCGAGGGTCATGGGGCTCGTGGAGCGAGAGGCGCGACGGGCCTCGGCAGCCTTGGCCCAGGAGCGCGGGCCGTTCCCCCTCTACGACGAGAGCCGCTGGAAGGCCCGTGGCATCGGGCCGCTGCGCAACGCCCAGCTCACCTCGGTGGCGCCGACCGGCACCATCTCGCTCATCGCCGGCACCACCTCGGGCATCGAGCCGATGTTCGCCCTCTCCTACGTGCGCCACGTGCTCGGGCGTGACCTCGCGGAGACGAACCCGCTGTTCGAGCGCACGGCGCGCCAAGAGGGCTTCTACTCCGACGCGCTCATGGCCGAGGTCGAGCGCACCGGCACGGTCGGTCAGCTGCCGGAGGTCCCTGCGCAGGTGCGCGCCGCCTTCGTGACCGCGCTGGAGATCTCCCCGGAGTGGCACCTCGAGATGCAAGCCGCGGTCCAGCGCCACGTCGACGCGGCGGTGGCCAAGACGGTCAACCTGCCCTCGGGGGCGACGGTGGCCGACGTGCGCGCCACCTTCCTTGCGGCATGGCAGTCCGAGGTGAAGGGCATCACGATCTACCGGGACGGATCACGCCCCGGCCAGGTGCTCACGCGCGGACCTGCCCGCGCTCCAGGGGCGGCGGTGCAGATCGCCGAGGGCTACAGCGGCGGGTGCGAGGGACACGTCTGCGAGTTCTGATGCGAGCGTCACCGCTGGCGCTCTGCGGCGACCCGGCTGCGACCTACGCGCTGCGTGTCGGAAGGGGCACGCGCCACTCGAGCAGGGTGCCGCCGGCGGGCCGGCTCAGCGCGCGCGCGGTGCCCCCGAGGGACTCGGCGCGCCGGCGGATGTTGGCGAGCCCGCTCGTCCGGGTCGAGGCGCCCAAGCCCACCCCGTTGTCGGTGACCTGCAGCACGAGCTCGGTCCCGTTGGCGGCGAGCTCCACTCGGGTCGAGCTGGCGTGGGCGTGACGCGCCACGTTGGAGAGCGCCTCGCGCAGCACCGCGAGCAGGTGGCTCGCGACGTCCTCGTCCACCGAAGCGTCCAGGGGGCCGTCGAAGCTGACGAGCGGCTCGTGCCCCAGGGCCTCTGCCATCTCGGCGACGAGGTCGAGGACGCTCGCTCGTAGGCTGGCGTCGTCGCCGGGGCGGTGCTCGAGGGCGAAGACGGCAGTACGGATCTCCTTGATCGTGGTGTCGAGGTCGCCGACCACCGCGGCGATGCGCTCCGCCGCCTGCCCGCTCACGATCGACATGGTGCCCTGGAGCTTCATCGCGCCGGCGAAGAGACGCTGGATGACCAGGTCGTGCAGGTCGCGGGCGATGCGCTCTCGGTCGGCCATCACCGCCAGCTGCTCGTGCTCGTGCTGGGCGCGTGCGAGCGCCTTCTGCGCCTGGTGCTGAGCGGTCATGTCCCGCAGCGTGCCGGCGATCCCGACGATGCGCCCCGACCGGTCGCGCAGCGCCGTGAGCGCGCACTCCACGTCGACCTCGCGCCCGTCGCTGGCTCGCCGTCTCGTCTCGAAGCGCTCGACCCGTCCGCCCGCCAGGAGCCGCTCGACGGCCCGGGCGAGCTCCTCTTTGCGGTCGTCGGGCACGAGCACCGAGTGCGGCTGGCCGATGATCTCGCTCGGTCGGTAGCCGAGCAGCGCCTCGGCGCCAGGGTTCCACGAGGTGATCGTGCCGTCGGTGGTCATCGAAGCGATCGCGTCCGCCGAGGAGCCGACGATGGCGGCCAGGAGCGCCTGGGCTTCCTGGCCTTGGAGACGCTCGGTCACGTCGCGTACCGCGGCGACCACCACCGGGCCTCCTGGAGCCTCCAGCGGGGCGAGGCTGACGTCCACGGGGAACTCCGTCCCGTCCCTGCGCCTCGCCCACAGCTCCATCCCCGTGCCCATGCGCCGGGTCCGCGGAGCGTCCAGGTACTCGCGCCGATGGGAGCGGTGGGCGGCGCGGAACCGCTCGGGGAGCAGCTCTTCGAGGTCGGTCCCGACCAGCTCGTCGAGGGGGTACCCGAACAGCTCCGCTGCGAGCGGGTTGGCTCGTTCGACCCGACCCTCGGCGTCCACCGCCACGACCGCGTCCGGGGAGAGTGCCAGGTAGGCGTCCAAGGCAAGCCTGCCGGCGAGGGGCTCGGGCGAAGGTCGAGGAGAGGTCACGACCATGCGAGCCTCCTCCTCGGTCTGGACTCGGCACCTTGGGCGTCGGTCTGTCGTAGGACCATTGTGCCCGACCGCGGGCAGCCGGTCCAGGGCCGGACGGGCCCGGCTGCGGCCGGCGGAAAGGGGCCGTTCGGCTTTTCGCACAGACGTACCATGGGCCAGATGGCTCGCCGCACCCGCCAGCTCGAGGTGGCGTCGGCGTGGTCGCAGTGCTGCGTGGCGTCGTGGTGGTCGGTCCGATGATGCGCCGCGACGTGGCGCTGGTGCCCGACCTGTCCGACGAGCCCGCGCGTGCAGGGCCGGTGCGCAGCCGCCGCCCCGTCTACGTGGACCTGCTCCCGCCGTGCAACGCGGCCTGCCAGGCGGGGGAGAACATCCAGTCCTGGCTCGCAGAGGTCGAGGCCGGCCGGCACGAGCAGGCGTGGCGGCAGGTGCTCGCCGACAACCCGTTCCCGGCGGTGGAAGGCCGTGTCTGCTACCACCCCTGCGAGACGTCCTGCAACCGGGCCGAGCTCGACGAGGCGGTGTCCATCCACGCAGTGGAGCGCTTTCTGGGCGACCGGGCGCTCGAGGAGGGCTGGGAGCTCCCGGCACCGGCGACCAGGAGCGGCAAGAGGGTCCTCGTGGTGGGCGCGGGGCCGAGCGGCTTGTCGGCCGCGTACCACCTGGCGCGCGCCGGCCACGACGTCGAGATCCACGACGCGGGACCCGAGCCCGGCGGGATGATGCGCTACGGCATCCCCGCCTACCGACTCCCCCGAGACGTGCTCGACGCAGAGCTCGCGCGCATCACGGCCCTCGGGGTGCGCATCGTCTCCGGCCAGCGCGTCACCGACCTCGAGGCCGAGAGGCACGACGGCCGCTTCGACGCGGTGTTCGTCGCGGTCGGGGCGCAGCTGTCCAAGCGCGTCGACATCCCCGCCCGAGACGCCGGGCGGATCCTCGACGCGGTGTCGTTCCTGAAGGAGGTGGCCGAAGGGGAGCGCCCGATGCTCGGCCGCAAGGTGGCCGTCTACGGCGGCGGCGACACCGCCATGGACGCCGCGCGCACGGCCCGGCGGCTCGGGGCGGACGAGGCGCTCGTCGTCTACCGGCGCACCCGGGCCCAGATGCCCGCCCACGAGGAGGAGGTGGAAGAGGCCGAGCGTGAAGGGGTGCGCATGAACTGGCTGCGCACGATCAGCGGCTTCGAGGGCACAGCGCTGGTCGTCGAGGCGATGGAGCTCGACGAGCACGGCGTGCCCCATCCCACCGGACGGCTCGAGCGCCTCGAGGCCGACAGCCTGATCCTGGCCCTCGGTCAGGACACCGACACCGGGTTCCTGCGCTCGGTGCCGGGGGTCGAGTTCACCCACGACGGCACCGTCGTGGTGTCGCCGTCGATGATGACCGGCGCTGCAGGCATCTTCGCCGGGGGAGACATGGTGCCCGCGGAGCGCACCGTCACCGTCGGGGTCGGGCACGGCAAGAAGGCCGCGCGCCACATCAGCGCCTGGCTCGCGGGCGGCGCCGTCGCCAGCGGGCCGAAGCACGACCTGGCCGGCTTCGAGAAGCTGCACCTGTGGTACTTCGGCGACTTCGCCAGGCGAGCCCAGCCCGAGCTCGCTCCCGACGAGCGGGTGGCGGACTTCTCCGAGGTGGTCGGCGGTCTCGGTGCGAGCGAGGCGGCCTTCGAGGCCGCGCGCTGCCTGTCGTGCGGGAACTGCTTCGAGTGCGACGGGTGCCTTGGCGCCTGCCCGGAGGACGCGGTGATCAAGCTCGGGCCCGGACGTCGCTACCGCTTCGACTACGACCGCTGCACGGGGTGTGCGGCCTGTTTCGAGCAGTGCCCGGTGCACGCGATCGAGATGGTCCCCGAGCCGGGGACCGCACTGGAGGCCCGGTGACGCAGGTGACGCAGGTGGCGCCCGTGACGACCGACGGCAACGTGGCGCCCGTCGCGCCCGTCACGATCGACGGCAACGAGGCCGCCGTGTCGGTCGCCTACAGGACCA
>JAJYMD010000142.1 GCA_021787255.1 Actinomycetes bacterium
CGAGCGCCGACGGCCGAAATCGAAGGCTGACGGCCGAAATCGAAGAGCGATCGAACCGTCGGCGGTGAGGCTCGCGGCCGGTCGGTCGAACCTGTACTTTCGCCTCTACTCGGAGAGCCGAGCGCCCGGCACGCTCTGGGGTGTGGAAGGCACCGCGAGCCGCTCGCAGGGGAAGGCACCGACACGTCCCGGCGGAACGGGCCACCGCCAGCTCCCTCACCCCGCCGACTGCCTGCTCGAGGCCTGGGGACCCGACCGGGCATCCTGCCTCACCGAGACGCTGCTCGCGCTCGTCGAGACCTTCGCCGAGGTCCGAGACCCGGCGGCGACCGAGGTCCTGCCGCTTGCGGCATCGGAGACCGGTGCAGAGGACGCGCTGGTCTCGCTGCTCGAGGAGGTGATCTACGTCGTGGACGCGCTCGGCGTGGTCCCGGTTCGCTTCCATTTGGCCGAGGCAGAAGACGGCGGGCTGACCGGGGACATGGAGGTGGTCCCAGCGAGCCAGGTCCATCTCGTGGGGCCGGTTCCCAAAGCCGTCTCGTACCACGCGCTGCAGGCCGCCCCGACGGAGGGGGGCTGGCAGTGCCGGGTCCTGGTGGACGTGTGAGTAGCTCGTCTCGAATGCCGCTTCCCTCAGGGCCGGTTGGGCTCGTCGCGGTCCCCGACGCCACCGACCGGTGGCGCATCGACCCGGTGGGGGACATGCTGGTGCCCGGCATCGTGTTCGCCTCGAGGAGGCTGCTCGAACATGCCGTGGAGGACGAAGCGCTGCGCCAGGTGGCGAACGTCGCAACGCTGCCGGGGATCGTCGATGCGTCGTTCGCGATGCCCGACGTCCACTCTGGCTACGGCTTCCCCATCGGCGGTGTGGCTGCCACCGACGTCGGCGCCGGCGGCGTCGTGTCACCGGGAGGCGTCGGTTTCGACATCTCCTGCGGTGTCCGGCTGCTCGCGTCACCTCTCAGCGCCGGCGAGCTGAAGCCGAAGCTCGTGGAGCTCATGGACGCGCTCGACGCCGGGACTCCCCGCGGTCTCGGGCCCGGCGGGGTGTGGCACCTGCCCGACAGGGTCGCCCTCGACGGCGTCCTCCGCGAGGGTGTTCGTGCCGCGCTGAAGGCAGGGTTGGGGACCGAGGCGGACCTCGAGCGGTGCGAGGACCGGGGTGTCATCGCCGGAGCCGATCCCTTGCAGGTGAGCGAGCGAGCCCGCGCCAGAGGGATCGGCCAAGTCGGAAGCCTCGGATCGGGCAACCATTTCCTCGAAGTCCAGGAGGTCGAGGAGATCTTCGACCCGGTGTGCGCAGACGCGTTCGGGCTCTCAGGCTCGCAGGTCTGCGTCATGATCCACTCCGGCTCGAGAGGCCTCGGGCACCAGATCTGCTCGGACCACGTGCGCGTGATGATCGACGCGATGCGGCGGTACCACATCGCCGTGCCCGACCTGCAGCTGGCCTGCGCGCCCGTCACGTCGGTCGAGGGCGAGGCCTACCTCTCGGCGATGGCCGCAGCCGCCAACTACGGCAGGGCCAACCGGCAGGCATTGACCGCCGCGACCCGCCGAGCCTTTCGAGCGACGGTCGGCACGGGAGACCTTGCGCTGGTCTACGACGTCTCCCACAATCTGGCCAAGCTGGAGCGGCACACAGTCGGCGGAGAGCCACGGCTGCTGTGCGTGCACCGCAAAGGCGCGACGCGAGCGCTCCCTCCGGGGCACCGCGACCTCCCAGAGGACCTGCGCGCCGTCGGCCAGCCGGTCCTCGTGCCCGGCTCGATGGGAACTGCGTCGTACGTGCTCGTCGGGGACGATCCGGGCGGCGCCTTCTCTTCGGCCTGCCATGGGGCCGGGCGCACGATGAGCCGTCACGCCGCGCTCCGAGAAGTCCACGGAGGGGCCCTGCGCCGCGAGCTCGAGTCGTCCGGCATCGCCGTCCGGGCACGGTCGGATCGGGGCCTGGCCGAGGAAGCGCCCCTGGCCTACAAGGACGTCGACGAGGTGGTCATGACCTGCGAACGCGCCGGGCTGGCACGTCGAGTCGCCCGGCTGCGACCCCTCGGCGTGGTGAAGGGCTGAGGACCGGAGGGACTTTCGCCTCTAGCGAACCCGGCCAGCATGTGGTTCAATGCAAGTGGTTCACGAGATGGCAGAGGGAGCCGTCAAAGGCTGAGAGGCGGAGCAATCCGCGACCTCCAATACCTGACCCGGACAATGCCGGCGAAGGGAAGTCCATCCCGTGAACCGTTGCGCGTGCTGGGGGACCCCGTCGGACTTCCCTGGACCGCCGGGCGGCACCCTCCCTCGAGGCAGCTGCGGATCCTGCGTCAGCGCGCGTTTCGAGCTCTGCCAGCTCCGAGCTCCCGCCCGGCCCACAGACCCAAGGCTGCTGCAGCCAGCGGCCACAGCTCCCACACGCCGGTCACCGTCTGCACGATCGCGGCGGCGACCAGCATCGCCGTCGCTGCGACGAGCACGAGGCGCCGCGACACGACCCCGCGACGACCGTCCTGGCTCGAGCCTCCGAGCGGCGGTACGTCGCCGATCAGTTCGTAGAGCTCGTGGCGGTGGCGGCTGCGCAGCACCGCCTCGACCCGCCGCTCGGCTTCCTCCAAGTCCAGCCGTCCCTCGCCGACGGCGTGTGAGATCCTCCGGGTCGCCTCTTCTCGCTCGGCGTCCGAGGCGAGCACCGGGCGAGGCTGTCCCTCCGCCGTGGAGACGCCGGTGCGTCTGGTCGCATGGTGCTCGCGCCAGCGTGCGCCTCCGGACCTGATCGCTGCCGTGGCCGCCGCCAGCACGAGAAAGAAGAGGAGGACCACCAGGACCGGCAGGACCATCTCGAGCGACGGCCCCGGCCCTCCCCACATCGCGTGATGCCAGGGTAGTCCGCCATAGCCGTGGTACTCGGGCATCAGCGCCTCACCACCTTCACCTCGGGGAGGGATACGCGACGACCGGCACGTCCCTCCCCTGCCGACGCGTACCCGCCGGTCACCTCTCGGGTGAACTCTAGTGCGTCAGCCGCTCCGATCCCCAGGGTCGAACGTCACAGGCCTCAGCCCCGCAGGACGAGCCGTCCCGCGGACCGTCGATCCTCGTCCTCCGCCCATTGTGACTCTCGCCCCTACGGAGGACGGCGTCGCCGCACATAGCCTCGGATCGGGATGGGAGCTGCAAAGAGGAAGGAGGTGAGTCCCAATGAGCATGAGGTACATCAGCAACGCCGCAGTCGTACTCCTCGGTGGCTTGGTGGTGGTGCTCAGCGTGGGGCTGCACTCTGCGATTGGCATCAGGTGGGCTTCGTTCGCCATCGCCATCGGCATCGTGGGAATCGCAGGGCTCGCCGAGCTCGATCGGCGACTCGCACCGATCCAGCGCGTGCTGGATCTGAGCATGGTCGCGGCGGCTGGCACGCTCATCGCGATCACCGACTACTTCGGTGGCACGACGCTCAAGTGGCTGGCGTTCGCGCTCGCGCTCGGCACGGTCGGAGTCGCGTTCGCAGGCCTGACGCTGCACGAGGTCGAGACGTGGCGAGCCTCGCACCGGCTCGGTCAGCTCCACTGGCTCGCGTCGAAAGAAGAGGTCGGAGCCCCCACGGAACTGCCGAAGGAGGCGGAGATCGCAGGCCCACGGGCGGCGTGAAAGAGCAGTCCACATGACGGCGGTCGACGCGTTGGTCCGGTTCCTTCGAGGAGCGGGTGCACAAGCGCCCGCTCCTCGTGGACCCAGGGCAGCATGACGAGCGAAGAGGACGGACGTGAGCATCGGGCGCGGGTCCTCCGGCGTGGCGCATCGGCGCCTGCGCAGGCTGCTGGGTCTGGCAGTGGCCATAGGCATCGTGGCGGTCTCGGCGAGAGCGGCGCTGGGGAGGTCATGGGCGCCACGGGCGCGTCACGATCTCGTGAGCCTCGACCTCGGTAGGACGAGCTGGGCGAGCGGGACGAGCGGGACGAGCGGGACGAGCGGGAATCCGGTGGGGCCCGGCGTCAAGGGAAGCGCCGGTCCGTCGAAGGGTACGCACCGGTGGGTGGCCTCGATGCTCCTTGTCCTGCTCGTGTGCGCAGGGACGGTGGTCGCGCTCGCGGCTCCCGGGACGTCTCGAGCGAGCCAGCAGCGTGGCTCGCTCCAGCGGCGATGGCATGCCGAAGCCCTCCGCCGGGCAGGGCCCACGCCCCAAGAGCGAGTGATCTCGGTCGCCCCGGCGAGCGGGGCGACGAACGTGGCTCCCGACACCAGGATCGTCGTGACGTTCTCCGAGCCAATCGAGCCGGGATCGCCCGATCCTCTGCTGCGACCAGCCATGAGAGGGTCCTGGCTCCTGGACAAGTCGCAGATGCGCTTCATTCCCTCGGTCTCCTTCGTGCCGTCGACTCTCTACACCGTGACGATCCGGGGTGGACCCAGGGGCGTACGGGCGCTCGACGGGCAAGTGCTCGAGAAGTCGGTCTCCTGGGCGTTCAGGATCGCTCCCGGCGGCGTGCTCCGGCTCCAGCAGCTCTTGGCGAAGCTCGGCTACTTGCCACTTTCCTTCTCCGGGCCCGAACCGCCGCCGGCCAGGATGGCGCTGGCACAGGCAGGCGCCTTCACCTGGCGGGACCCGGGCTTCCCTGCCGCCTACACGAGCCTGTGGTCGCCGACGCGCTTCAGCGCGCTCACGAGGGGCGCGCTCATGGCATTCGAGGCGCAGAACGGGCTCGCGATCGACAGCACACCCGGCGCGTCGGTCTGGGCCGCGCTGCTCACGGACGTCGTCACCGGGAAGAGGGACGCCGAGCCCGTGAGCTACGTGCTGGTCACAAAATCCCTGCCCGAGCACCTCACAGTCTGGGTGAACGGCAAGCTCGTCTTCTCCGACATCCCGTGCAACACCGGGGTGGCGGGCGCCCCGACGACAGACGGCACGTTCGAGGTGTACGCCCACATGGAGGTCTCGAACATGCGTGGCACCGACGTCACAGGGACGAGCTACGACGTCACAGTGCCCTGGGCGAGCTACTTCAACGGCGGCGAAGCCCTCCATGGCTACCCGAGGACAGCGTACGGCTTCCCCCAGTCCAACGGCTGCGTGGAGATGCCGATCGCCACAGCGGGGAGGGTCTGGCCCTTCACGCCGATCGGGACGCTCGTCACCGTCGTCGGGCCTACAGCCTGACCGGCCATCTGGAGGCGGACCGGCCGGAGGTGGTCTCCGCTGAGGCCGTCGGCCGCGGAGGCGGTCGGCCCTCGCAGGCACCGCGTGCCGCATCTTCGTGCGAGCGCGTGCAGGCCTCGGAATCGGGTCCCGGAGTGGCAGGCTGCCACGGCGCCGCGTGGTGCAGCTTCGTGCGGGCGCGTGCAGGCTCCTTGCACGAGCTCCCGGCGCGCTGACGCGCTGAACGGAATTCTCGACAGCCTGCTAACCTGTCCACGAGCTGGGCAGGAGCCCGGCAATCTCACTCGACGAGGAGCCGCCCCCTTCCCCCCGGGGGGCCTCCTCGTCGACGAAGCGAGGCGTGCTCACCGTTCGGACGCCACCTCCACCCAATGCCTGCTCGTGTCGACCACCTCCAGCTCGGGGTGCGACCACACGAACCGCTCGGTCCGGTCCAACAGGTCGCCAGCATGGCGCGCGCTCGACGCGACCGCCGCGAATCCCAGGACCGCGAGCTGCCAACGGTCCTGTTCCGCGACCTCGCAGGCGGAGACCCCGAAGCGGTGGCGAGCGACTTCGACGAGGTGGCGGACGACCGACCGCTTCGCCTTGAGCGAGTTGCTCTGGGGGATGCGGATCGTGATCCTGAGCGCGGCGACGTACATCACTCCAGACTGCCGGACGGCCGTCGCCGCCTCGACACCCGCGCGGGGCCAGGGGTCGAGGTCCTGCTCCCCTGCCCGAGCCATCGCACGAGGAGCGCGTGGGGTTCCCGCGAGCGGTCCTGGCCTGACGGCGACGCCGAGCCTCTCGGCGAGCATTCGCTCGCTCAGCCCGGGCACCAAGCACACGAGCTCGGAGAAGCGGGCGGGCCCCTCGAGAAGGGTGGAGATGATCAGTCCGTTCCAGTCCGTTCCAGCGCTTGCCGAGCAGTCCAACCATTCCGAACGTTTGGAGGACATCGGTCACGTGCGTCGCCTCGATCTGCTCGTCTCCGGCTGGTTCCTCGGGGGCTACGCCGCCGTGCATGGCGTCAAGAAGCTGTTCGGCGCGTTCGCAGGTCACGGCCTCGAGGCGATGGCGGCGGGCTTCGGTTCGATCGGCCTGCGGTCCCCCAAAGCCATGGCCACGAGCGCGAGACTGTCGCAGCGCTCGTGACGGCGGCTCACGCGTACGCGACACACAGCGAGGAGGCGAGACGATGAAGATCCGCGAGCTGGGCCACATCGTGCTCTACGTCAGCGATCTCGAGCGCTCCCGCCGTTTCTACGGCGAGGTGCTCGGATGGGACGAGATCGCAGGCGACGTCCCCCTCGGGGTCCCGGCCGCAGGGTTCACCTCGGGGCGCACCCACCACGAGCTCCTCCTCATCGAGGTCGGGCCGTCGGCTGCACCGATCCCGCAGGGCCGCAGACTGGGCCTCTACCACTTCGGGCTGAAGGTGGGCGACAGCGACGACGACCTGCGCGAGGTCCTCGAGCACCTCGCAGCACATGGCGTGCCGATCAACGGCGCGAGCGACCACACCGTCACGCACTCGCTGTACATCTCCGACCCGGACGGCAACGAGATCGAGCTGTACGTCGACGTCCTCCCGCGCGAGGAGTGGCGCGACCCGGCGGCCGTCTTCGCCCCGATCCGGCCTCTGCGCCTCTAGGCGCCTCGCCGTCGCCGGCGATGGACGGCGATCGGCGCAGGCAGGAGCATTCCGTACGCAGGTACAAGGACGGTCCAAAGATCGGATAGGTCAGCAGGGTGCCGGCGGCCGCGCCGTCCCGGCGGCCCGACTGCCCGCCGGTCGCTCCGAGGAGGACGAGCCTCGCCAGGAGCTCGGTCCCTTGGCTGACCACGATCCTCGTCTCCCCCCTGCAGGACTGGTCCCGACCGAAGGACCCGGGCTCGGCGACGCTGCCCGAGTCCTCCCACTTCCCGGTCGGCTGATCAGTGCCACGAGATCTGCGCCCGCCGGCGCATTCCTCGGGTGGGGGACCCGGAAGCGGCAGTGCGGAGCCATGCTAGGGCGGGCCGTCGCCGGGCACGGCGTCCTCGGCCGGGTGGCTCACGGCTGTCAGCGTCGAGGCGGCCGGAGCCGCGGGGGCCGTCGGCGCAGCCGGTGGGGGAAGCGGCGTGCTGGGTGTGGACACCACCCCTGCCGCGAGCATCGCGGAGTTCGGGATCCGAAGCACGCCGTCGTCGGTCTGCAGCGTGACGTAGGTGAGGGACAACTCCAGGACCCTCGCGTCGAAGATCCCCCCGAGCGAGCCCGAGCGCACACGGATGCGCTGACCGACACGGAACGGCTTGGCCATGATGAGGACGAGCCCGGCGAAGACGTTGCCGAGGCTCTGCTGGGCCGCAATGCCGAGCACGACCCCCGCGAGACCTGCGCCGACGAGGAGGTGCTCGATGGACACGTTCAGCACGGCGAGCACGCCGAAGATCACGATCAGGTAGCCGACCGCGCCCGCGATGATCCGGATGGCGCTGCCGGCGGTGGGCAAGGACATCGAAGACACGTGGTGCGCGAGGAGCCGCGAGACTCGGTTCGTCGACACGGTGCCGAAGACGCACAGGGCGCCCGCGCTGGTCCAGGCGATGAGACGCGCGTTCAGGTGAGGCCCCGAGACGTGGCCGAAGGCTGAGCCGGCGACGAGGGCGGCGAGCGCGACGGCGCCGGTGAAGACGGCGACCGCCCAGCGACGCCACGTCGACGGGGCTGGCGCACCAGTCACGGTCGCGGCCCGCCCTGTTCCCTCGTCGTCACGGTCACCGCACCTGTCCCTGCACTCTCGTCCCGGGCCGCCGCGCCGACGTGCCTTCTGCCAGCCTCGGTCCCGCCGGACACCCTCGGGAGCGGCCCGCCGGACA
>JAJYMD010000207.1 GCA_021787255.1 Actinomycetes bacterium
TCGAGCGCGCACGCGGCAACCGCGCGACCCCGTCTGCCGCTCCCCCCCCGCCCGCCGCGCCCGCCGTTCCGGCCACGTCGGCGCGTCAGGCGGAGCTTCTGCGCCGGGGGAGCCGCAAGGCCGGTGCCCGTCACAAAGACGAAAGCGCTGCGCTCGAGGGACTGCTCCGGCCTCTCGTGCGGTCCAGCACCTGAACGCCCGAGCGGGCTACAGGTCCGCCACCACGTTCCAGCGCGAGACGACCGGCACCCCATGCTCCCAGCCGAGCTGGCACACCGCGCCGGCCCCGAGCGCGAGCAGGCGGCCGCCAGCAGGTGGCAGCCCCACCCATCGGGCCGCCAGCACCCGCAGGAGGTGGCCATGAGAGAACAGGACCACGTCGCCGCCGGCCTCCCGTGCCCGCTCGAGCACGCGATCGGCTCGGCGCCCGACCTCCGACGCGGACTCCCCGCCCGGGACACCGTCCTCCCACAGCGTCCAGCCCGGACGCTCCGCACGGATCTCCTCGATCGTCCTGCCCTCGTAGGCGCCGTAGTCCCATTCGACCAGGTCGTCGCAGAGCTCGGCACGTTCGCCGAAACCGGCGAGCCTGCAGGTCTCGAGCGCTCGCACGAGCGGGCTCGTGAGCACGAGCGCCGGGTGGGCGACCTCGCGGCAGAGCAAGCGCCCTGCGGTCTCGGCCTCGGCGCGCCCTTTGGGGAGCAGCGGCACGTTCGTGCGGCCGGTGTGCCGACCCGACTCGCTCCACTCCGTCTCGCCATGCCGCACCAGCCAGACCTCCATGGGCGCGAGGTCAGCACCCACCGGCACCGGCCGCAAGCCGGGCTCCCCCCGGGATCTGGCCGCCGAGGAGCCGGCCGCCACGCAAGCCCTGGCGAAAGCGGCCCCTCGGCACGGAATGACACGGGAGGCATGGGCGTTGTACCGGACGAAGCGCCAGAGGCCGAGCCGGTTCGCGCGGACCGCGCGAGGCGTGGCTGCTGCAGGATGGGGAGGGACCATCCGAAGAACCAAGGAACAGAAGAACCACGGCACAGCAAGACGAGCGAGAGGTCGACGACGAAGGACCCCGCGAGGCGAAGGAGTCCTCGGGTTCCACGACACGACGAGCACGGAGAGTGACGGCCCGCACACCATGAGCACCACGACCAAGAGCAGCGCAATCACGACCGACAGCCTCGGTCTGCTCCTTCGGGACCTCGATCGATTCCCGATGCCCGACCACGAGCAGCAGATCGAGCTCGCGAAGCGAGTCGCGGCCGGCGACGAGGAGGCGCGCAAGCAGATGGTGGCAGCCAATCTCCGGCTCGTCGTCCACTGGGCTCGCCGGTACCAGGACCGCGGCGTGGACCTGGCGGACCTCGTCCAGGAAGGCACCTTCGGGCTCCTGCGCGCGGTGGAGAAGTTCGACTGGGAGCGCGGCTTCCGGTTCTCCACCTATGCGACGTGGTGGATCCGCCAGGCGCTCCAGCGCGCGGTCCAGCAGCACGGACGCACGATCCGCATCCCCCTCGAGGTGGGCGAGCGCCTCCAGCGGCTCGACGCGATCACCGCCGAGCTCGCGGGCCAGCTCGGACGCCAACCCACCGACCAGGAGCTGACCGAGGTGACCGGCATGACCCTCGAGGAACGGCGGAGCCTCGAGGACGTGGCGCGCGTCACGGCGAGCCTCGACCAGCCTGCGGCCGTGGACTCGTCCACCTCGCTCGGCGAGCTCGTGGCGCCGGACGACGAGAATTGGGCCGAGGAGGTCGACCGCAAGCTCGTCTTCGAGCGGATCCGCGACGCGATGGACCGCCTGCCGGAGCTGCAGCGCGACGTCCTGCGGTTGCGTTTCGGCTTCAACGGCGACACTCCCGCGTCGCTGCAGACGACCGCAGAGCGGCTCGGGGTCGGGGTCCGCAGGGTGCGGAGGGCCGAGGAGGAGGCGCTCGCCGCGCTCTCGGCGGACGGCGCGGTCGTGGGCGCACAGGACGCCGCGGCCTGATTCAACGGGTGCCGGCCGTTCCCTCCAGCACGGCACGCAGGTCCGGGGGCAGCGGCGACGTCCAGCTCATCGGGGCTCCGGTGACAGGGTGGGAGATCGACAACGCAGTGGCGTGCAGGAAGACCCGTCCCGCAGGGAGCACCCTGGGCGACTGCGCCCCGTAGCGGTCGTCCCCGACCACCGGGTGGCCGATCGCGGCGAGATGCACCCGGATCTGATGGGTCCGACCCGTCTCGAGGGTGCACGCGAGGAGCGATGCGGGGCGTGTGACCCGGCCGAGAGGGCCGAAGAGGTGATCGAACCGGCCCACGACGGCGTAGCCCGTCCGCGCCGCGCGACCCGCGGGGGTCACCGCCATCTTCGTGGGCGTCCTCGCCGAGCGACCCACGGGCGCGTCGACGATGCCGCGGTCGTCCGCGACGATCCCTGTCACGAGCGCCAGGTACCTCCGCCCGACGGCACGAGCGCTCATCTGGGCGACGAGCGATCGGTACGCGACCGCCGACATCGCGACGACGAGCAGCCCGGAGGTCCCCTTGTCGAGCCTGTGGACCACGCCCGGGCGCGCCGGATCGGAGATCGACCCGAGGTCGGCGATCTCGGGATGACGCGCGAGCAGGCCGGCGATCAGCGTCCCTTCACGCGTGCCAGCCCCAGGATGCACCACCACCCCGGCAGGCTTGTCGACCACGACGAGATCCCCGTCTTCGTAGAGCACCTCGAAGGGCACGCTCGCGTCGGGCTCGAGCGGGACGCTCACCGCGGGGAGCTGCGCGAGCAGCTCGCTGCCCGCGGCGAGCGGCGCGCTGCGGTGCACGACGGGTCGCCCGTCGACGCGCACGCGTCCGCAGTCGACGAGCGCCGCGGCAGCGGACCTCGACAGGCCGGTGAGGACCGACACCGCTCGGTCCAGGCGCATGCCGGCGAGCGCTTGCGGCACCGTCACGACGAGCGGCGCCTGCGGCTCGCCGCTCATCGGACCGACGACGGGCGGGAGCTCGGACTGCGCCGGTCCGACCCCTCGCGGTCCGGCGCGCGCGTGCGCGCTCCGGGCGCGGCGAGCTCCCCGCGCTCGTCTGCGCCGGCAACGCGCGGCGGGAACAGGATCGCCACGACGAGGAGGACTACCCCGACGGTGATGCACGCGTCGGCGACATTGAACGTCGGCCAGTGGCTGAGGGTCACGAAGTCCACGACGTCTCCGCGGTGGCCGCGCAGCACGCGGTCGGCGAGGTTGCCGAGCGCGCCTCCGAGGACCAACCCGTAGGCGACGGCGAGAAGGGTTCGCCGGGCACGCCAGGCGAGCCAGCCCACCACGAGGAGGAGGATCGCCACGACGGGAACGAGCCAGTCCCCTGCGCCACCGAAGAGGCTGAACGCGGTCCCAGAGTTGTACGCGAGCCCAAAGCCCAGAGGACCTGCGAGCCGGACGCGGTGGTGCAGGTCGGCGAGCGCCCACGAGGTGGTGGCCTGGTCGGCCGCGACCACCGTCGCCGTGACGACGGCAGTGACGAGGAGGCGTCGGCGCCGTGCCATCAGCGTCGCGACAACCCTCCGCTCTTGCAGGCGACGCAGAGCCGTGCGTAGGGCAGCGCCTTCAGCCTTGGCTTGGGAATGGGCTGGCCGCACCGCTCGCACACGCCGTAGGTGCCGTCCGCGATCTTCGCGAGCGCGGCATCGATCTCCCCGACGGCGGCCAGCGCCTGCGCCGACAGGGCGAGGTCGCGCTCGCGGTCGACCGTCACGGTTCCCCCCTCTCCGGACTCCTCGTCGAACTGGACGTCCCCGGGCTCGCGCTCTTGCGCGAGCGAGTCCGCCTCCGCCTTCAAGTCGGACGCCTGCGCGAGGTAGACGCTTCGCTCGGTCTCGAGCAGCTGGCGCTGCTCGGCCAGGAACTTCTCGTCCTGGGCGTATGGCCCCCTGGGGGAGTCGGGTGCACGCCGGCTCCCCGCCCTCCTGCGGGCCGTGGAGCTCTTCGTGTCCGCGCTCTTCGTGTCCGCGCTCTTCGTGTCCGCGCTCTTCGTGTCCGCGCTCTTCGTGTCCGCGCTCTTCGTGTCCGCGCTCTTCGTGTCCGCCGAGGTCACTGCCGTCTGCACCGACTCCTTCGTGAGCTGCTCGCTGGTTTCCTTCGAGGCTGGCTTCCTGGCGGCCCTCGCCTTCGTCGCGCTCGCGCCGTGCGCGGACACGTCCGGTCGCTCGCTCGTGGGCTGCCGAGCGGCCTCTGCACGACGTGCAGTGGGTGCGTGGACGCGTGGGTGCTCGCCGGCCGACTTCGGCAGGGCGGTCCTGGCCTTACGGGCGGCGCCGGCGTCGCCCGCCGGGCCGCCGCCGACCTTACCGCTTCCGGCTCCCTCCGCAGTCCGCGTGGGCGCCTTCTTCTTCGACTTCTTCGAGGCGACAGAAGTGCTCGACGCGTTCTTCCCGGGCTTCCCGGGATGCGCCACCTGCGCTGCCGACCGCGGCGCAGACGTTCCCGAGGAGCCGGCCGTGATCGCTGGCGTCATCTGTCCTCCTCTCCGCCCGCCTCGTCTGCGACAGGGACGTCTGCGACAGGGCGCGCGATGGCGGGAGCCGGTGACCCTAGCGGAGCGCGCAGGCCTCTTCAACCACCCCGACGGCCGAGCGACCACGGACCACCCTCGAAGAGGACCTCAGCCGTCGGGGCGCCTCTCGGGACGCCTCGCCTCGGCACCCCTCGCGTCGTCCTCGGTCCCGAGGAGACCACCGTTCGATGCACCGAGGCGCGCCCCGACGGGCGTCTGAGCCCGACCCGGTGCCGTCGTCGCCACCGGCAGAGCAGGGCTGGTCGGGACGTCGCTCGTAGCCCGCCGCTCCGGAACGGGCGCAGGCCCCTGCTGGCGGGAGCCCGCCGCCCCCGGGAGGACTGCGGCGCCGGCAGTCACGCTCGCACCGCTCCGCCCCGCGCCGGCAGGCTCGGGTCTTCCGGCGCTCCCCACAGAGGCCCCTGACGTCGCGAGCTGAGCGGACCCTGCCGCCGCATCCTTCCCTGCGACCTCGCTGGAGCCCCGGGTGGGCACGGCGACCATCCGCTCGTCGACCCAACGGAGCAGCTCGGTGAGCGACTCGCGGATCCTCGTCCGCTGCTCTTCGAGATGCCTGCTCGTCGCCTCCACGTCGCTCGCCAGACGCGCCCGCGTCTCTTCGAGACGGGCGACCTCGTCTCGCCGCCGTTCCTCGGCCTCGGAGGCGATCTGGCGTGCGCGTGCCTCGGCCTCCGAGAGCAGCGCGCGTGCTCGCTCCTCGGCCCGGCTCACGACCTGCGCCGCCTCCGCTTCGCTCTCGCGTTTCGTCTGATCGACGAATTTCTGGGCGAGCAGCAACGTGCGCTGGAGCGTGTCCTCCGTCACCCCGCTCGCGACCACTGCGGGTTCGGCCGCATCGGAGGGCGCAGGAGCCGCCGGAGGCTGGAGCACGACAGTGCGCTCGCCCGGCGAGCGCTGGAGCTCGGCCTCGAGCTGGGCTATCCGCTCGACGGCATGACGCAGCCGTTCGTTGACGGTGCGGAGGCGATCCTGCACCTGCTCTGCCTCGACCGCCGCCTTCTCGAGGTACTCGTCGACTTCGTCGACGTTGTAGCCCTTCAGTCCGAGCCGGAACTCGACGGTACGCAACGTATCGAGGATCGATTGGGTCGGGGCGGCGTTGTCCATGCGGGAGAAGTGTACTCCCACGGTCCTTTCCAGCCTGGGATGGTCTGGGACGATCACGGACGGCCGCGGACTTCCGGCACGCGCGAGGGGCGCGCAGAGCACCAGAGCATCGGGCGCGACACGAAGGAAGTGCGGGTCAGGCGCGCAGCAGCGGGCGCGACGAAGGAAGTGCGGGTCAGGCGCGCAGCAGCGGGATGACGACGAGCTCCGCGACGATCACCACGACGATGATCGAGAGGTCGATGCCCATCCCCCCTGCGCGGATCGGCGGCAGGATCCGCCGGATCGGCCGCAGCACCGGCTCGGTGACCGCGTCGAGCACGCGGACCAGCTGAGAGAATGCGCTTCCCGGCCGCGCGGGCAGCCAGCTGAGGAGCGCACGCGCGATCAGGACGACCACGTACGCCTCCACGAGGAAGGCGAGGATGTCGAAGACGTTCACCGGTTCTCGTGCACCCGCTCAGTCACGTCCGTAGCCCCGCTCCTGCAGACGCTGACGCTCCTCTTCGGTGACCTTGACGTTGGTCGGGGTGAGCAGGAACACCTCGTCGGCCACCTTCTCCATCTCGCCGCTCAACGCGTAGGTGACGCCGCTGCAGAAGTCGATCATCCGCCGCTGGAGGTCGCGCTCGGCGACTTGGAGGTTCACGATGACCGGCCGGTTTGCCTTCAGGCAGTCGGCGATCTCTTTCGCGTCGCCAAAGCGCGTGGGCGCGACGACCTGCACCCGGGTCGCTTCACCTGCACTCATCGGCCGGATCACCGGCGAGCGCGACCCGGCCCCACCGTTGCCGAGCGTGGAGGACGGCGGCACGCCGTCGCGCGGGAAGGTCCTGATGCGGCCGACCGGCACGGACGCCGTGCGCTCCTCCTCCCCGAACGTGGGCTCCTGCGCGCTCCGCAGCTCCCCGCGCGAGGCGGGCGCGAAGCTTCTCCGGCTGTGGTCCTCGAAGTCGTCGTACTCGTCGTACTCGTCGTCGAGCAGTCCGAGATAGACCATGGTCTTCTTCAAGAAGGTCGGCATCGCACCTCTCCTCGGGCCCTCCTGGCCCTGTAGCGTACCGCCTCCCCGGCCGATTGGATGGACATCGTCTGTGTCTGTCACGTCGCGATATCGCGGCGGGCCGGCCGGTCGCCGAACAGTGCCCGGCCGACGCGCACCATCGTGGAACCCTCCGCGACCGCGAGCTCGAGGTCGTCGCTCATGCCCATCGACCGCTCGGGAAGGCCGAGGTCGTCGGCCAGCGCCCGCACAGCCCTGAACGCGCGCCGTGCTCCCTCGGGGTCCGGCGGCGCCACCGTCATCAGGCCCCGAACATCCAGTCCTTCAGCACGCAGCCCGCGCACGAGCGCCGGCACGGCCCCCGGGGGGCAGCCGTTGCGTCCCGGCACCTCCGTCGTGTCCACTTCGACCAGCACGACGGCGCCGGGACGCCGCCGGGCGATCGCCTCTCCTTCCACCTCCCTCGCCAGGCACTGCCAGCACGAGACGATCGGCGCGAGCCTGGCCACCTTGTTCCGCTGCACCGCGCCCAGGAAGTGCCAGCGCACGCCGGGCTCCGCGGAGAGGTCTCGCAGCGCGGAGTCCTTCGAGAGCAGCTCCTGCGCGTAGTTCTCTCCCACGTCCGGGATCCCCGCAGCGAGCGCGGCGAGGACGGCGTCGGTGCCGAACCCCTTCGTCACCGCCACGACCCGAACGCGGGCTGCGTCCCCGCCCGCGTCCACGATGCGCCCGCGAAGCCGCTCGAGCGCCGCGGCCACGTCCAGGGCGCGCCCGACGCCGCCGACGCCCGCGGCCGGCAAGTCGCTCAGCGCAGGAACGACGGCACGTCGAAGTCGTCGTCGAGCCCGATGTCGCCGTCGTCGCGCGTCTCGCCGAAGATGTCCGCGGGGCCCGAGGTGTCGAGCCCGAGCGACTTGTCGGCACGTTCGGTCGAGCGGGACGGCTCCTCCCAGCGTTCGAACCCCGCGGCGATCACGGTGACACGCACCTCGTCGCCCATGTTGTCGTCGATCACGGCGCCGAAGATGATGTTCGCGTCGGGGTGCGCGACGTTGTGAATGATCTCGGCCGCCTCGTTCACCTCGAAGAGCCCGAGGTCCCCGCCGCCGGCGATGTTGAGCAGGATGCCGCGAGCCCCCTCGATCGACGCCTCGAGCAGCGGGCTCGTGATCGCCGCGCGGGCTGCGTTCACCGAGCGGCCCTCGCCGCTCGCGCTGCCGATCCCCATGATCGCGGTGCCCGCGTTCAGCATGATCATCCTCACGTCCGCGAAGTCCGTGTTGATGAGGCCAGGAACGGTGATGAGGTCGGTGATCCCCCGCACGCCCTG